>JAOACV010000286.1 GCA_026417675.1 Verrucomicrobiia bacterium | reverse complement strand
CTGCAGGAGAACTCAAACATGAATCGCCGCCAATTTCTGAAATCCACCGCCGCCATCGGAACCGCTTGGTCGGTCGTGCCCAGCCGCGTGCTGGCCGCCAAAGGGCCGAACGGCAAACTCAACGTCGCCCTCATCGGCGTCTGGGGGCGCGGGCTGGCGCACTATGACTCCCTTTCCAGCGAGAACGTCGTCGCTCTCTGCGACGTGAATGAGAAACGATTCCCCGACGCGCTCAAGCGGTTCCCCGGCGCCAAGACCTACGTGGACTGGCGGAAACTGCTCGACGACCACAAAGCCCTCGGCTTGGACGCCGTCGTCTGCTGCACGACCGACCACACGCACGCGTTCATCGCCAACTGGTCGTTGAACCGCGACCTACACTGCTACATGGAGAAGCCGCTCGCCATCACCGTCGAGGAAGCGCGCGTCGTGCGGGCCAACTGGATGATGAAGAAGGGCAAGCTCGCCACGCAGGTCGGCATGCAGCGCCACGCCCACGAGAATTTCAACCGCATCCGCGAACTCATCCGCGACGGCGCCATCGGCGAGTTGCAGGCCGCCTATGCATGGGGCAATCGCCAGGTCAAACCTGCCGGCGCCGATTACGACCAGGAGAAAGGCATCATTTACTTCAAAGACAACCCGGGGAAGCCCGCCGGTTATCTGCCTGACGCCGGCACGCCGCCCGACGGATTGAACTTCGACCTGTGGCTCGGCCCGTCACCCTACCATCCCTACAATCCCGGATACTTCGGCCTCGGCGCCGGAGCCAATTGCCTCTCATGGAACATGTTCTGGGACTTCGGCGCAGGCCAGATCGGGGACATGGGCAGCCACACCATGGACCTGCTGTGGAACGCCGTGGATGCCACCCTGCCAACCTCCGCCGAGGCCAAAGGCGACCCGTTCAATCCCGCCATCACGCCCATCAAATGCGAGTCCCACTTCGAACATCCCGCCAACGACTGGCGCGGCCCCATCCGCGTCAGTTGGTATCAAGGCGGCGCGATGCCGCGGCCGCCCAAGGACTACGTGGACCTCAAGAAGATCGGCCACGGCGCGATGTTCAAAGGCTCCAAGGGCTTCCTCATCGCCGATTTTGTCTCGCGCCTCGTCCTGCCGTTCGGCGACGACGCGGACTTCACCTACTACAAGCCGCGCACGAAGGACAAGCTGCTGCCGCCGGTCGGCCACTTCCAGAAACAGTGGCTGGATGCCTGCAAGAACCCCAGCCTCAAGACCGCCTGCGACTTCGAATACAGCGGCAACATGATCGAGCAGTTGTTGCTCGGTCTGGTCGCCTACCGCGCCGGCAAGAAACTCAAGTATGACGGTGCCACCGGCAAAGTCACCAACTGCCCCGAAGCCAACCAATACCTGAGCAAGAAGTATCGCGAAGGCTGGACGCTTAACGGCTGAGACCGGCGAGAAGATTGGGCAGTAAAATGTTCGCGCAGAGGGAAAATCGGGCGTCTTGGACGGGACAACGCTGGTTTTCGGCCTGAAATCACAAAAATATTTTCCAGCTTGGATGCTTCAATACGCGATTGCGGAATGTTCCGGCGTGTTCTTGATGCCTGGAAGTGCGATTGCGGAGCGCGGCGGCTTGTATCAGTTGCTTGACAGCGGTTTTGCGGAATGCTCCGGCGTGTAACAGAACATCAGCGGGGCGATTGCGGAGTTCCGGGGCGTGTTTCTCAATCTTGGAAGCGTTTTTGCGGAGTGCTCCAGCGTGTAACGGATGCTTTCCTGGACGATTGCAGAGTGCTACGGCGTGTTTCTGTATCTGAGCTGGAAAAAAATCTTTGTGCTCTGGGCCTCCCATCCGTGCTTCGGGGTGTTTTGCACTCGGGCTGACCGATGCCTCGAGCGAGATGAGGGCATCATCCGAGCGTCCCACGACAGCGGGGATGAAGGACCGGAGGGTTTCGCCGCGCGCAACTGCTGGCTTGCGCATCGCCTGGCTTTCTACAAAACTCCGCGCATCACTATCCGTTCCCAACCTCCCGCGGCTGTTCCGGCAACGGGGCAGTGGAATCCCGACCTGATCTTCTCCATCCTCGCGGAACCGGCGCGGCGACATCTGCTGTTGGCGCTGGCGCACGGCAAGCCCGCTCCGGCAACGGCGCTGCAAGGCGCCACGCAACTGCGGCTCGATGCGACGTTGAAGCACCTCACGGCGATGCGGTCGGCAGGGTTGTTGATGACCTCACCCGACCCCCAGGACGGCCGGCGGACGCTCTACACGCTGGCGCCGTCGGTGCCGGTGAAGAAGACTCCGGAGGGCGGGACGGTGATTGATTTCGGGTTCGTGCTGTTGCGGCTGTAGCGCGGCGCATTTGTCTCCGCATCGGAGCTGAAAGTTGTTCCCGCTGAAATACCGGGTGTCGCCTGGTCGTCGTCCGGTATTGCCATTTCGGAGCGATAGGGGGAAACTCCGCCGGCTTATGAAACGGACGCGACTCCTCATCCTATTCCTGACGCTCGCCGCTGTGTTTGCCACGCAAGCGACTGCGGCGGCCAGACCCAATATCGTGCTCGTGCTCTGCGACGACCTTGGCTACGGCGACCTGCATTGTTTTGGCGACAAGACGCTGCAGACGCCGCATCTCGACAAGTTCGCGGCGGAAGGGCTGCGGCTGACGAGTTGTTACGCGGCGCACGCTAACTGCTCGCCGTCCCGCACGGCGCTGATGACGGGTCGCACGCCGACGCGCGCCGGCGTGCGCAACTGGATCGCGCAGGATTCGCCCGTCCACATGCCCCGCAGCGAGGTGACGATTGCGACGCTGCTAAGGCGCGCGGGCTACGCGACCTGTCACAGCGGCAAGTGGCATATGAACGGTCAGTTTAACCAGCCTACCCAGCCGCAGCCGGGCGAGCACGGCTTCGAGCACTGGTTCTCGACGCAGAACAACGCGCTGCCGAGCCACCGCAACCCCGACAACTTCGTCCGCAACGGCCAAGAGGTGGGCAAGCTCGAAGGTTACTCTGCGCACTTGGTGGTGGACGAGGCCATCCGCTGGCTCGGCGCGCGCGACCAGGCGAAGCCATTCTTCCTCTACGTTTGCTTCCACGAGCCGCACGAACCGATTGCCACCGACCCGAAATACACGAAGCTCTATCCCTGCGACGACCCCAGCTACAGCGCGCACCACGGCAACATCACGCAGATGGACGACGCCTTCGGGCGGTTGATGCGGGCGCTGGACGAGCGCGGGCTGCGCGAGAACACGTTTGTGTTCTTCACCAGCGACAACGGCCCCGCCGTCACCGCGATGCATCCGCACGGCTCGGCCGGCCCGTTGCGCGATAAGAAAGGCTCGCTCTACGAGGGCGGCATCCGCGTGCCCGGCATCGTGCGCTGGCCCGGCAAGACCAAGCCCGGCAGCGTGAGCGACGAACCGGTCAGCGGCGTGGATTTCCTGCCGACAGCGTGCGCGCTGGCTGGCATCGAACCGCCGCGCGACCGCACGCTGGATGGCGCGAGCTTCCTGCCCGTGCTGGAAGGCAAGCCGGTCGTCCGCAGCACGCCGCTGTATTGGCATTTCAACCGGGCCAGCAGCGACGCGAAAGTGGCCATGCGCGTCGGCGATTGGAAGATACTGGCCACGCTCGACAAACCGCCCGTGGGCCGCGCCAACGACATCACGGAGGAAGACGAATGCCGGTTCAAGGAGGCCGAGCTGGCCACCTTCGCGCTTTACAACCTCCGCGACGACATCGGCGAGAAGATGGACCTCGCCACCGCGGAGCCGTCGAGGCTGGAGGAGATGAAGGCGCTTTTGCGGGCGAAATATCGCGAGGTGCGCGCCGAGTCGCCGACGTGGCCCGCGTGGCAGTTCACCGGCGCGGAGGGCAAACGCATCCAATGGCCCGATTACGCGAAGAAACGGCAGGCGGCGAAAAAGAAGAAATAACGGCGTGGCGGGATCGCCACGCGAAGAGGCGTGACTGCGAATGGTTCGGCCGGGGAACTTTGCGGCGCGTGCGGTTTTCCATATCTCGCGACTCTGGCTATGAACAACGGGCTTTGGGCCATATGGTCATTGTTGTGGCTGCTTGCGCTGTTTCCAGCGGCCACGCTGCACGCCGCCGACGCGCGGCGGCCCAATCTCATCCTCATCTTTGCCGACGATGTCGGCTACGGCGACGTGGGCCACCCCGCGCCGCCCGCACGCGTGCCAGATGGCGTGAGGGCGCACCGCGACCTCGCCTACGTCGAGAACGGCCACGCGCGGCAGAAGCTCGATCTCTATCTGCCCGAAAAGGCCGCCGCGCCTCTGCCGCTCATTATTTGGGTTCACGGCGGCGGCTGGGCGGCTGGAAGTAAAGACCAGTGCCAGCCGCTACGCAGTGGCTACACGAGCCGCGGTTACGCGGTCGCCAGCATTGGCTATCGGTTAAGCAGCGACGCGATTTTCCCGGCGCAGATCGAAGACTGCAAGGCCGCCATCCGCTGGTTGCGCGCGCACGCGAAACAATACGGCCTCAACCCCGACCGCTTCGGCGTGTGGGGCAGCTCAGCGGGCGGGCATCTTGCGGCGTTGCTCGGCACCACCGGCGGTCTGAAGGAGTTTGAT
>JAOACV010000285.1:280-4588 GCA_026417675.1 Verrucomicrobiia bacterium | reverse complement strand
CTACAGGCTTCTGGCTCTGGCGGTGTTTGTCGTGCTGGTCACGCTCTTGGGCTGGATGACGCGGCAGGTCGCTGGCAGGCGGCTTTTAATCTTCGCCGAGACGTTCATCGCACGGCTGCCGTTGTTCAACCGCATTTACGGGTTCATGCGGGAGGTCAGCCACACGCTGCTGGCGGGGCAGAAAACCGTGTTTGCCCGCGTGGTTCTGGTGGAATACCCGCGGCCGGGCGTCTATGCCATCGGCTTTGTCACCAGCGAGGGCGAGGGCGAAGTCCAAGCCAAGACGCAGGCCCGCGTGATTAACGTCTTCGTGCCCACCACGCCCAATCCCACCAGTGGGTTTCTCCTGATGGTGCCGCGCGAGCAGACCATTGACCTCGACATGAGCGTCGCCGACGGCATGAAAGTGGTCATCTCTGGGGGCGCGGTGGTGCCGCCCTACGCGCCGCCGGGGACGGACGGCAAGCCCTGACGCCCGGCGGTGCCGGGCGGCGGTGGTTGAACCAGTTTCTTCTCCGCCCCGCGCGCTGAGTCGGCCAGCTCCGGGTAATGTTTGCGCTGGCACTCCTCGCAGATACCGTGAGAGAAAGTCGCGCCGGTGTGCTCGCGGATATAAATCTCCACCTGTTGCCAGTAGCCTTTCTCGTTTCTGACCTTCTTGCAGTGGGCGCAGATCGGCAGCAGCCCTTTGAGCGTCTTGACCTCCGACAACGTCTGGCGCAACTGTTCCGCCGCGGCTTGCTCGGCCCGCAGCAGCAAGGAAATTTTCGTAATCGCATACGCGACGGCGAAGAGCGAAGCCAGCAACACGGCGGTGTTCCAGACCAGAAAGAATTTTGTCGAGTAATGATGGCTTAGCGACAAGTTCACCAGACACCACATTTCGGCGGCCAGCACCGCCAGCAGCGCGGCGGGCCCGCCGCCGCATTTCCAGGCCACCAACGCGACGGGGATGAAGTAGAACGCGAAGAAGCTCGCCTCGTAGCCCGTCGCGTAGTCCAAGCATCCCAAGCCTAGCGTCAGCACTACGCCCCACGCCAGCACGTGCTCATCCGGCAGCCATTTCAACCACGCGGTCATAGTCTTCATGAGATAACACACAAGCACGCACCGAACTTCATGTAAAGCTTGGTGAACGAAGATTTCATCATCTTGTGGGTTTGACCAAAGCGGGGCGGTGGCGGGGTACGGTGTTTGGAGCGAAGAGAAGTGGGAGCAAATCGGCCAAGCCCTGCACGGGCCGGGATCCGAACCGGCCGTGCAAGCGCCGATGCTGGTGACCGACGGCGAGCCCGGGTTGGCCGAGGCGTTGGCGGGCGTGGCCAACCACGCCCAGCGTTGCCTCTGGCACCTGGTGGACCAGCTCTCAATACAGTTTGTATCAGGACGCGGGGTCAAGGCGCCTAGCCAGCGCGAAGAGGTGCAAGAACTGGCCGGGTTGTTGATGGTGGAGGTGCCGTCGCAAGACTCCGACTAGGTCAAGTCGGAAGAAAAGGAGGTGCTGGCTCGGCAGATCGAGCAGGCCCGCCGAGATGTGGACGAGTTGATGCAGCGGCTGAGGCAGAAGCAGTATAAGAAAGCGGGGAGGTATCTGGAGGCGGCGCGGAAGCGGATGTTTCGGTGGCGGGAATTCTGGCTGGGAACGGGGCTAATGACGCTGGCCACGACGGCCTTCTTGGAGCGCCTGATGCGGGAACTGGGGCGGTGGCTGAAGAAGATCGGGTTGGGCTGGACAGACGCGTGGGCGGCACAGATGGCGTGGATTCTGTTGGAGCCGGTCACCGACCCAGCGGAGTGGGCGGCGTATTGGCTGCACCGTTTACGACTGGACGGCCGGGTGCAAATTCTCTTCCGCCGCGTGCAAACCGTTCAACCGTAAGCGCCACCCAATTCTGGGACGTTTCCAAATGATTTGAAAAGCACGCTCGCATGGCGGATTGTGCACGGCATCGCTTCATGGAAAACAGCATCAAACACAACAACATTAAACAAACCTGGCATAGTCAGACGGTCGAAGAAGTCTGTCGCGGGCTGGCGGTGGACCCGTCCGTGGGTCTGAGCTCGCAAGAGGCTGCAAAGCGGTTCGTGGAGCACGGTCCGAACGAGTTGCGAGAGAAGGCGGGCACGCCGGCGTGGGTGATGTTCCTGCATCAGTTCAAAAGCCCGCTGATCTACGTGCTGCTGGCGGCGGCTCTCGTGGCGTTGTTTCTCGGCGAGTTGAAGGACGCGGGTGTGATCTTCGGCGTGTTGGTGATCAACGCCGTCATCGGCTTCATCCAGGAGGGCCGGGCCGAACGCTCGATGGTGGCCTTGAAAAAGCTCGCGTCGCCCAAGTCGCGCGTCCGCCGCGACGGCAAGGTCGTGTCGGTCCCCAGCCGCGATCTTGTGCCCGGCGATGTGTTGATACTGTCGGCTGGCGATCGGATTGCTGCCGACGCGCGGCTCACGGACGTCGCGGCGCTCATTTGCTCGGAGGGCGCGTTGACGGGCGAGTCCACGGGCGTGAACAAGAAGCTGGAGCCGCTGCCGGAGGACGCGCCGCTGGCCGACCGCAAGAACATGGTGTTTGCCGGCACGGTCGTTGCCTCGGGGCGCGGGGAGTCGGTGGTGGTCGCCACGGGGATGCACTCGGAGTTGGGCAAGATCGCCACGATGGTGCAAGAGGCGGGCGAGACGCTCACGCCGCTGCAGGTGCGGATGCAGTCGTTCAGCAAGATGATCATCATCGTGGTCCTCTCGGTGATCGGTCTGGTGTTCATGCAGGGCCTGTGGCGTGGACTGCCGGTGCGCGAGATTTTCATGGTGGCGCTCAGCCAGGCCGTCTCGGCCATTCCGGAGGGATTGCCGGTGGCGGTGACGGTCGCGCTGGCGGTCGGAATGCAACGGATGGCCCGACGGCGCGCCATCATCCGTAAACTGGCCGCGGTTGAAACGCTGGGCAGCGCCACGGTCATCTGCACGGACAAAACCGGCACGCTGACCAAGAACGAAATGTCCGTTACCCGCGTCATCATGCCGGGGCGTAAGATTTCCGTGACCGGCATCGGTTACGAGCCGAAGGGAGAGTTTCAGGATGAGAACGGCAAACCGGTGACGGCCGGCGCGGGAACGGATCTGCGCGCGCTGCTGGAATGCGGGGCGTTGTGCAACGACGCCGCGCTGACCGAGCCGGCCGAAGGCGGCGGCTGGCAAATCCTGGGCGACCCTACCGAGGGCGCGCTCGTGGTGGCCGCCGAAAAGGCCGGGTTGAAGACTGCGGAGTTGCGCGGATCGCAGAAACGGGTCTGGGAGATTCCCTTCGACGCGAAATACCGGATGATGGCCACGGGACACTCGGCGGGCGAGGGGCGCGTGCGCGTTTGCGTGAAGGGCGCACCGGAGGAGGTCATGGGCCTGTGCTCTCAGACGCGACAGGACGGCCAGAGACGGGCGTTCGAGGAGGCCGACCGGGAGGCGATCCGCTCGGCGCAGAAGGAATTGTCCGCCGACGGCCTGCGCGTGCTGGCGTTTGCGGAAGGGGAGTTGCCGCGGGTGGAGTTGACCGACGGCTACAATTGTCTGGCGGGCAAACTGACGTTTCTCGGCCTGATGGCGCAGATTGATCCGCCGCGGCCCGAAGTGCGCGACGCGGTGACGTTGTGCAAACAGGCTGGTGTGCGAACCGTGATGGTGACCGGCGATCACACGCTAACCGGCAAGTCCATCGCGCGGGAACTGGGCATCGCCGGCGAGGGCAGCATCGCGTTGCCGGGCGCCGACGTGCCGAAAATGAGCGAGGAGGAGTTCGACAGGGCGCTGGACAAGGTGGCGGTGTTTGGGCGGGTCGCGCCGGAGCACAAGCTGCGCATCGTGGAGGGGCTGCAACGCAAGGGCCACGTCGTGGCGATGACGGGCGATGGTGTGAACGACGCGCCCGCGCTGGCCAAGGCCGACATCGGCGTGGCCATGGGCATCACCGGCACGGAAGTGGCCAAGGAGGCGTCGGCCATGGTGATCACTGACGACAATTTCACCACGATCGTCAGCGCGGTCGAACAGGGCCGGATCATCTTCAACAACATCCGCAAGGCGGTCTTCTACCTGTTCAGCACGAGCGCGGCGGAGATTTTGGGGTTAATGACCGCGCTGATCAGCGGGCTGCCGCTGCCTCTGCGGGCGGTGCAGATTCTGTGGGTGAACCTCGTGACCGACGGCGCGTTGACCGTCAACCTGGTGATGGAGAAGGCCGAAGGCGACGAGATGGGGCGGCCCCCGTTGAAGCGGCATGCCTCGATGGTGCCGCGGCGGATGTTGTATCGGATGTTCCTG
>JAOACV010000285.1:0-270 GCA_026417675.1 Verrucomicrobiia bacterium | reverse complement strand
CCTGTTGGTGCCGGTGATGGCGTTTGGCACGATCGCGCTATTCTGGTGGGCGCTGGAGAGCGGTCGGGACCTGGAGCACGCCCAGACGCTGGCGTCCACCGTCCTGTGCGTTTACCAGTGGTTCAACGGCCTGAACTCGCGTTCCTACACGCGCTCCATCTTCCGAATCGGCGTGTTCAGTAATCCGTTTGTAATCGCCGGCTTGACGGCGGCGGTGACGTTGCAAACGCTGGTGGTGCATCTGCCCAGTTTGGGCGGACTGTTCCACAC
>JAOACV010000284.1 GCA_026417675.1 Verrucomicrobiia bacterium | reverse complement strand
GCCAAGTAGCATGCTTCGCGGATGAAGGCATACATCAGCCGGTTGGCAATGAAACCGCGGATGTCGAAATTGAGGATGCTCGGTTGCTTGTCACAGGCGCGCGCCACCGCCCGCGTTCGGCGGATGGTGTCCTCGGCCGTGCGTTCGTTGCGGACGACTTCGAGGAAACGCGTGATCCACGCCGGCTCGGCCCAATGCATGACGATCATACGCTCAGGACAACGGCGGCCTCTTTGCAGAAGGATGAGGGGAAAACTTGATGTATTGGAGGCGATGACGGCGTTGGGCGAGAGGGATGATTCGAGCTGGTCGTAGAGTTGTCGCTTCAGCGCAAGGTCTTCCTTAACCGACTCGATGACGAAAGAGCAATCAGCCATCTCCGCGATGGAGCGGACTGTTTTGAAACGACGCTCCCAGTCCGCGACCTGCGTGCAGCGGAACACCTTTCGTCGAACGGCCTCGCGCAGATGTTCGCCGATGGCAACGCGCGCTTTGCGGGCGCGGGAGGCGGTGCGGTTAAAGGCCACAACCTCGAAACCGTGTCCGAGAAAACACGTCGCGATGCCGCGGCCCATTAAACCGAGGCCGACGAGGCCGATGCGTTCGAGGGATTTCGCTGGTTTCATTCGGGGATGAGACTAATGCGAAAGCGTTTCGCGCCGGTCATGCGGGTGTCGGCGCAGGCTTTGTAGAACTCGGTGGGGTCGTCCTCGATGCGGGCGAAGACATTGACACGGACGGGGCCTTCGAACATCTGCGGCCGGCTGTCGCGGTCGTAGAACCAGCAAATCTCCGACACGTCGTCGTCGAGTCCGTAGTGGTCATCGCGGTTGAGCCAGACGTAGGCAACCTCGCCCGGCAGGACGGCGCAGGTGGCTTTCTCGCGCTCGATGCGGACGGTCTTGGGGATGAGCATGGCGACCTCGCTGCCGGAGTAGCGCGCATGAATCGCCGTGCCCTCCAAAGGCATTGCGCGGATCAATTCGGCGCATGTGCGCGGCATTTCCTCCTGCAGCAGCCGCGCCCGCACGGCGATGTTCTCGTTGACGAAACGAAGTTCGATGTAACGTGCCATGTCCTCTCTCCTGATCATTCCAAACATCCCGCGCCCTCGATCGGCCAGACGTCCACAATCGTATCGCCCCGGGCGATCCACATCTGCCGGTAGAGATTCTGCGTCGTGCAACCGTGCGAGGGGATGATGCGCAGCTTGTCGCCCACTTGGGCCGCGAGGCCGTCGAACGGCGTGTGTTCCTCGGCGGTGTAGCGGGCTTTTGCGTCGGGACGGCCCTCGATTGTCGGCAGACCAAACTCACAGCCCAGACCCTTGGTGCCTACATCCACCACCGCCCAGCCGTCGCGAGCCGAAATCACCGTCGCCAGAATCCATCGCGCGACAACGAACTCCGGACGAATGCGAGCATACGCGCCGTCCATCAGCGCATAGCTGCCGCACTGGACTTCGTTGACGCCTTCGATGTTGCCGGTGATGTCATAGGTGCCGGTGCCGCCGGAGGAAACGATGGCGACGGGGATCCCCGCGCGCTCGATCAGCCGGCGCGTCTCGATGAGCGGAGCGAGCGCCTCGCGGGTCTTGCTGGCGCGCTCGTCGCGGTCGGGCAGGGCGACGAGGTGGCCTTCGTAGCCTTGCAGTCCGTCGAAGCGCAAGCCGGGCAGGCGCATAATCTCTTGGGCCAGAGCCAAAGCAGGCTCGCCGGGGGGCACGCCGCAACGCTTCATGCCGACATCTACTTCGACGAGGACGGGGATAGTCGTGTTGTTGTTGCTGGCCGCTGCGGAGAGTTCGCGCGCGTTGTGGACTGAGTCCACTGCGGAGCGAACCGTGGCCTTGTGGTTCAGCACAGCCAATCTGCGCGCCTTGTCGGATCCAACTACTTGGTTGGCGATCAGTATGTCGGTGACGCCGCCCGCGACGAGCTGCTCCGCTTCGGAAAGTTTGGCGCAGGTGGTGCCGGAACAGCCGCCGGCGGCGAGCTGTCGGCGCGCGAGTTCAACACACTTATGTGACTTAAAATGCGGCCGGAGCTTGCAGGGGCGTGCCGCGAAGTAGCTGGCCATGCGCCGCAGGTTTCCTTCCAGCCGGTCGAGATCAACGATCGGGGCGGGCGTGGGAATGGCGCTGACGGGCGCGCCGATGAGCGGGTTGTTGGCCATGAAACTGTCCGCCTAGCAGGCTACGAGAGACTCCAACCAACGGGTGCCTTGTCGTTGGTGCCGATGACGATGCTCTTGCGTTTGAGATAGGCAAGCAGGCCCTCGACGCCGAGTTCCACGCCGGTGCCGCTCATCTTGTGGGGCGGCACGGCGATCTGGGGGTAGCCGGTGAGCATCGTGTTGACCCAGATGATGCCGGTGTCTATGGCCTTGGACACGCGCAAGGCGCGCGAACTGTCGCGGCTCCAGACGGAACCAGACAGGCCGTAGATGACGCTGTTGGCGATGGAGATCGCCTCGGCCTCGTTCTCGAATCGCACGACGCTGAGGACGGGGCCGAAGATTTCCTCATCGTGAACCTTCATGCCGGGCTTGACGCCGGTGAGCACGGTTGGCTGGACCCACAGACCTTTGTCGAACGGCTTGGGGAGTTTCAAGCGCCCGCCGCCGCAACGAATCGTGCAGCCTTCGCGGCGGGCCACGTCGAGATAGCGCAGAACCGTTTCGTATTGGCTGCGGGTGATCATCGGGCCGATGAGCGTGTCGGCGGCGCGCGGGTCGCCGAGTTTCAGCTTCGCGACGCGGGCCGCCAGCAAGGACTCGAACTTCTCCGCGACGCTCGCCTCCACCAGCGCGCGCGAGCAGGAAACGCAGAGCTGGCCGGCGTTGAGGAAGGCGCTGATGATGGCCGCGTCTGCGGCGCGCTCGAGATCGGCGTCGGCGAAGACGATGATCGCGTTCTTGCCGCCGCATTCGAGGTTGACCATCTTCATTTGGTCGGCGGCGAGCTTTTGGATGGCGCAGCCGGCGGCGGTGGAGCCGGTGAACGAAATCTTTTTCACGGCCGGGTGCGCGACCAGCGCGTTGCCAGCCTTCGACCCGCTGCCGAGCACGACGTTGACGATGCCGGGCGGGATGCCCGCCTTCACACAGAGCTTGGCGAGCGCCACAGCGGCCAGAGGCGTCTCAACGGACGGTTTCAGGACGATGGCGTTGCCAGCGGCGAGGGCGGGTGGCACCTTCAGCGCGGCGTTCACGAACGGGTAATTCCACGGCAGAATGCCGGCGACGACGCCGTAAGGTTCGTAGAGCGTCAGCATCAAGTCGTCGGGGTTGCCGGACTTGATGGCGCCTTCGATCTTGTCGGCGGCGCCCGCGTAGAAACGAATGATGGCCGCGGCCAGCGGAATCTCGGCCGCGCGCACCTGCGCCATCGGCTTGCCGGTGTCGAGCACCTCCAGTTCCGCAAGCTCATCGGCATTCTTCTCAACCGCGCTCGCGAGACTCAGCAGCAGATCGCCGCGCGCGGGGGCGGGGAGCTTTTGCCAAGTCGGCGAGTGGAACGCGCGCGCGGAGGACTCGACGATCTGGGCCACGCATGCGTTGTCGCAAAGCGATTCCTTCGCGATCACCGTGCCGGTGGCGGGGTTGATGACTTCAAAGGTTCCGCCGCCACCGTTGCGGAGTTCCTTGCCGTCCAGAACCGGACCAACATGAAGGGTTTTCATAGAACTGCCTTTCTTGCAGCGATCAGGCTGCGCGATTGACCGCATTCCACGCGGCGCGGGTCTCCTCGACGAACGCGCGGATGTTGACCTCCGGGGTGTCGCGCGGAACCATTTCGCCAGAGCACATGATGTGGCCCCCGTGGACGCTGACCTTTTCGATGATGCGGCGGACTTCGGCGCGCACATCATCGGGGGTGCCTCGCATGAGCGTGCGGATGGGGTTGACGTTGCCAGAGAGACAGCACCGCTGGCCGACGACTTGGCGCGCGTCCACCATGTCAATACCAGGGCCGAGGTTGATGATCGAGTAGCCGGAGTCGGCCATGATGTCCACCATGGCGGGTTGCTCCTCGCTATTGTGGGCTGCCGGGCCCGCCTGCCTCGCGGTAGGCGGCGGCGAGCCGCTTGGCGGGCTCCAGGGCGAACTTGCGGTAAATCTGCGGACTGACCAGATGGCCGGAGGCGTTGCAGTCGCCGAGCCAGATGGCGTCCGCGCCGGCCTTGATCTGGTCAAGCCCGAACCGAATTTGGTAGTCCTCGAAGAACTTGATCGCCTCTTGCACGAGGTCTGGCTTGTCAAAGATGGCTAGCATCGTCTCTTGGATGCCAAACGCCAGTGTGGCGGAACTAAACGGGCCGGCGATGCGTCCCGTGACGCAGACACGATCGCCAAAATGGGCCTTGAGCTGCGAAATGGCATCGAGCAGAACGCCCATGCGCTTTTCAACGCGATAGCCGTGCTTGCGCAGATGTTTCAAAGAAGCCTCCGACCAGCGCAGGTAACCGCAGGTCGCGGGCAGGATGTCGCCGCCGCCTTGGACCTTGATGCCGAGGGTTTCGAACTCGACGCAATCATCCACCTGCAGCCACACCCAATCGTAGTCGAAGCGTTCGATTGCCTCCTTCTGGACGCGAACCATTTCGGCGG
>JAOACV010000283.1 GCA_026417675.1 Verrucomicrobiia bacterium | reverse complement strand
ATAAGAGACAGCTGTTGAGTATCTGGCTCGGCCCGCGGGTTATCGCCTGGCTGCAAAGCCTCAAAATGCGGGAGGAGGTCGGCAGCGACAGCGACCTGGCGAAGCTGGCCGCGCTGCGTCAGGGCAAAAGCGACATCCCCTCCATGGGCGGCAAGCTCATTGTATGCGCCATCAGCGCGTCGGCCCTGCTGTGGTGCAATCCCCAGGTGAAGTTCGTCTGGGTGGCCATGTTCTGTCTCTTGTGGCTCGCGGTGCTTGGCTGGCACGATGATTACCTCAAGGCAATCAAGAAGCAGCGCCAAGGCTTGAGCGCACGGCAAAAACTGGCCGGCCAAATCGTCCTGGGTTTGCTGGTCGCCGCGTGGATGTGGTTCGATCCCGACACCTCGCGGCTGGTGCGCGAACTGTGGGTGCCTTTCGTGAAGGAACCGTTGCTGACGGATATCGGAGTGGCTGCCGCGGCGCTGATTGTCCTGATCATCGTGGCGAGCGCCAACGCGGTGAACCTGACGGACGGACTGGACGGCCTGGCCATTGGCTGCACCATCACAGCCGGCGGCGCGCTGGGCATTCTGGCTTACGTCGCCGGCCAGAAACATTGGGCGGCCTATCTGCGAGTGCCGCATTTGCCCGATGCGGCCGAGCTGACGATCTTCTGCGCGGCGCTGGTGGGCGCGGGCATCGGTTTTCTTTGGTTCAACTGCCACCCCGCGCAGGTCTTCATGGGCGACACCGGCTCGCTGGCCATCGGCGGCGTGCTGGGCATTGTGGCAATGCTTATCCAGCAGCCGTTCACGCTAATCATCATCGGCGGCGTCTTCGTCGTCGAAGCCGCCAGCGTGATCCTGCAGACCAGCTATTTCAAGTGGACCCGCCGGCGCTACGGCACGGGTCAACGGATTTTCCTGATGACACCCCTGCATCATCATTTCCAGCTCAAGGGCTGGGACGAAAACAAGGTCGTCGTCCGGTTTTGGATTCTGGCCTTGATATTCGCCTTGATCGGTTTGAGCACACTGAAGGTGCGCTGAGTCGTGGATGTGAACGGCAAAACGGTTTTGGTGCTCGGCCTGGGCCGCAGCGGCGAGGCCGCGGCGCGGTTGTTGGCGGCGCGCGGCGCGCGTGTCCTCGGCGTGGACAATGCCGACCATGAGGCCCTCCAAGCGGTTGCGAGCTCGCTGCGCGCGCAAGGCATCGAGGTGCGTCTGGGCGTGGCGAGTCTGGGCCGGGTGAGCGCGGAATGGGCGGTGCTCAGCCCCGGTTTTCCGCCGCAAAACGCGCTGTTGCGCGAAGTGGAGGCGACAGGCGTGCCGGTGATCAGCGAACTGGAGCTGGGGTTCCGTTTCTGCCCCTGCCCCATCGTCGCGGTGACCGGCACCAACGGCAAAACCACGACCACCGAACTCTGCACCGCCGTCTTGCGCGCGGGAGGCCTGCGAGCGATTGCGGCGGGCAACATCGGTCGCGCGTTCTGCGATCTGCTGGCCACGGCCGACGCGGAGCAACTCGACGTGGCTGTGCTGGAAGTCAGCTCCTTTCAACTGGAACGGATCGTGCAATTCCGCCCGCGCGTCAGCGTGATGCTCAACCTCACCCCCGACCACCTGGACCGCTACGCCTCTCTGGGCGATTATGCGGCGGCCAAGGAACGCATCTTTCTGAACCAAGGCCCGGCCGAGTGGGCGGTCATCAACGCCGACTGCCGCGATCGGTTTGCGTCGCTGAGTCGGCCGAACGCGCCGCGGCAGGTGCTCTTCAGCGCGCGCGGGCGGCGCCCCGACTGTGAACTGTGGCTCCAAGGCACGAAGATTCGCAGCGTGCAGGACGGCGAGTTGCTCGACATGGCCGCCACGCGGTTGAGCGGCCCGCACAACGCGGAAAACATCATGGCGTCACTGGCGGTGGCCGCAGCATTCCGCGTTCCCTCGGAAGCCGCGCGCGAGGCAGTTCAGGCCTATCAGCCCCTGCCGCATCGCTGCGAGTTCGTGGCCGAGATTGACGGCGTCCGTTTCATCAACGACTCCAAAGCTACCAACCTCGACGCCGTCGAGAAGGCCTTGGCTGGACTTGACCGCCCGGCGGTGTTGATCGCGGGGGGGCGGGATAAAGGGTTCGATTTCTCCGCCCTTAAGGAAATCTTGCGGAAAAAGGTGAAATTTGCCGTGCTTATTGGCGAGACACGCGGTAAACTGGCAGCCAGTTGGTCATCGGTTGTGCCGTGCGCCGAAGCCGCGTCCCTGGAGGAGGCGGTGCGCCGCGCGCGGCGGCATGCGCAACCGGGCGAGGCTGTGTTGCTCTCGCCGGCATGCTCGAGTTTTGATATGTTCGAAAACTACGAAGATCGTGGCGAGCAATTCAAACGAATCGTCCGGACGCTCGCGTCCGGCCAACAAATCTCGCGAGCGAATGACAACCAGAACCAGGAACCTGTAGCCAAGCGGATCGGAGGAACAAAATGAATTCGAAGACGTGGAAACTTGTAGTGACTGCCGGCGTGCATGTCGCCGTGATCGGCGGTCTTGTGTTGACGGCGGAGAGTTGCAAACCCAAGAGCAAGACGACGCCCGCGGTGACGCCGCCGCCGGGCGCGACGACGACCGGGGCCGTCACCCCAACGCCCGAGGTCGCCCCTCCGGTCACGCCCGCGCCGGTGACGACGGCGCCGGCAGTCGAAACCCGGCCGCCGCTGCCGCCCCTACCGCCCCTGACGACTACCTACACCGTCGTCAAGGGCGACACGCTCTCCGGCATCGCGCACAAACAGGGCACGACCGTGACGGCGATCAAGAACGCCAACAACCTGACGAGCGACATCATTCGTCCGGGTCAGAAGCTCACCATTCCCTCGCCACAGGCGAGCGGCCAAAGGGAACACCGTGGCGCCGCGCCCAAGAAGACGGTGGCCAAGAAGTCCGCCAAGGCCGCGCCCAAGAAAGACGCCGCGGCCGCCACTGCCGCCGCGTCCACCGGCCAATACATCGTGGAGAAAGGCGACATACCGCAGACCATCGCCAAGAAGCTCGGCATCAAGACGAAGGACTTGTTGGATGCCAATCCGGGACTCGACCCGAAGAAGTTGCAGATCGGCCAGAAGCTGAACGTGCCGGGCGGCGCCGCGGGCGCGCCGGCGGCGACCGGTGTTGGCGCCGGCGCAACGATGCCCGTGCCGGAACCGACCGTGCCCGCCACGGCGCCTTCGACGGTGCCGACGGAGCCGCCCAGCGCGCCGTCGCTGCCGACTCCGCCTCCGTCGGCGCCGAGCACGCCCGCGCCGGTTCCGTAAGCGCGTCGCGTCCGATTCTTTAACCGCGGGAGGCTTCCCCAGACCAGATCGGCGGCTGGGGAGGCCTCCCGACAACCTCAAACAACGTTTAGTGAAGAAGAGTGCCGTTGGAATACTGTTTTGCGTTTTGCTCCTGGTGAGCTTCGGGGTGGTGATGCTCTACAGCGCGAGCTACCCCTTTGCTCTCCGCGCCAGCCAATGTCAGGGGGACCCCTACTGGTTCGTTGAACGCCAGCTCAAGTGGCTCGCCATCGGCCTGTTCGCCATGATGGCCGCCGCCAAGTTCGACTACGCCCTCTGGCGCAGGTTCGCCGTGCCTTTTTGGGTGCTGGCCGTGGTGTTGTTGGTGGCGGTCTTGATCCCCGGCGTCGGCTATCGGATCAACGGCGCGCGACGCTGGCTGCCGCCCGGCTTCCAGCCGTCGGAGTTAAGCAAGCTCGCCGTGATCGTCGGCCTCGCCTTCTGCCTGGAGCGATGGCAACGGGATGTGGAGGGCATCGGGATCTGGAACTGCCTGCGGTTGAAACAGAGGCTTTCCCATCTCGGCCGCGGTTTTGCGCTGCCGATGTTGGTAATGGGCATCGTCTCCGTGCTTATCCTGGCCGAACCGGATGTCGGCACGAGCGTCCTGGTCGGCTTGGTCGGCTTTTCCAGGATGTTCGTTGCCGGCGTCCGTTGGTGGTTGCTCACGCCGTGCTACGGCGGCGCGGCGTATGGGGTCTATCAATACCTCGTCCACGACCCGGTCCGCTGGGAGCGCATCATCGCCTTCACCGACCTGGAAAAATACAAAGACGGCGCAGGCCTCCAACAATACCAAGCCATGCTCGCCTTCGGCTCCGGCGGACCCTACGGCGCCGGCTTGGGCCACAGTCGCGCAAAGGAACTCTACCTGCCGCTCGCCTCCAGCGATTTCATCGCGCCGGTGATCGGCGAGGAATGGGGGTTTGTCGGGATGCTCGGGCTGCTGGCGGTGTTCATGGCGCTGATCGCGCTGGGCCTCTATGTGGCCCGCCATGCGCGCGACGTGTTCGGCTCCCTGCTGGCCATCGGCGTCGTGAGCCTCATCGGTTTTCAAGCGTTGATCAACCTCGCCGTCGTAACGGCCTGGATGCCCAACAAGGGCATGCCGCTGCCGTTCATCAGCTACGGCGGCTCCAATTTGTGCGTATTGCTCTGCAGCGTGGGCGTGCTGATGAGCGTCGCCCGCCACGCCGGCGCGCCCGAACCGATGTGGGCGATGTCGGCGCGCAAAGCCGAACTGGGATGACATCGAGAACGAGCCACCGATGAATGTCGTCATAGCCTGCGGCGGTTCAGGCGGCCATCTGTTTCCGGG
>JAOACV010000282.1 GCA_026417675.1 Verrucomicrobiia bacterium | reverse complement strand
GAGACAGTGCATAATGCGGGCTGCCGGCCATGGTCACCAAGCAATACCTGCAACTGACGCGCGCTCCCAATATGTTCACAGCGGTGACGAACGTTTTCACGGGCTACGCGGCCATCGGCCTGCCGGGACCCAGCGCTGCGACGGTGGTGTTGCTGGCCTTCAGCTCGGTTTGTCTCTACACAGGCGGCGTTGTTTGGAATGACTACTGCGACCGCGACCGCGACAAGATCGAGAACCCGCAGCGTCCCCTGCCCTCCGGAAAAGTGAGCACGGCCTTTGCGCTGGCGCTGGTGATCGGTTTTGTCGCGATGGGCGTCGGGCTGGCAGCTTACGTCCATCCGCTGGGCGCGCTGCTGTCGCTGGCCATTGTGGGGTTGATGGCTCTCTACAACACAGGATTGAAGTCCGTGCCGATTCTCGGCCCGATCAACATGGGCGCGTGCCGCTTTCTCAACGTTTTCCTAGGCGCGTGCGCGGTGCCTGCGGCTTGTCTCGACGCGTTGCCCTACGCTGGCATCATCATGGCGTGGGTAATCCTGATCGGCTTTTACAGCAGCCGCGAAGTGGACGACCCTCGTATGCAAACCGTGGTCAAGGTGATGATCCTCATGATCCCGCTCATAGACGGCGCGTTTGTCGCGTCGCTGACAACGCCGGGCCTCGGCCTGGCTGTCGCCGCCTTCGCGATCCCTGCGTGGTTGCTGAGTCGGTGGGTCTATGTGACGTGAAGCGTCTTGCGTGTTGCGGATTCGGACATGCGCGACACGCATCACGCAATCTGAAACCATGCCCCCGCCCCAAGTCCTCCTGATCAACATCGCCGCGCTGGCCCCGTCGCATCTGGCCCGCTGCCCCACCCTCTCGCGGCTGGCGCGGGAAGGCTGGTCGGCGCCGATGAAGCCCGTTTTCCCGGCTGTCACCTGCGCCGCGCAGGCGACGCTGACAACGGGCGTCCCGCCGGCGGAACACGGGATCATTGCCAACGGGTTGTTTGACCGCGACATGCTGACGGTCGGTTTCTGGGAACAGCCCGCAAAACTCGTGCAGGCGCCCCGCGTCTGGGGCCTGCTGAAAGAGCGCAAGCCCGACGCAACCTGCGCGGTGCTGTTCTGGCAGCACACGCTCTACGCTGATGCGGACGTGATCATCACGCCGCGGCCGATTCATCTCGAAGACGGGATGATTCCGTGGTGCTACTCCAAACCTGCCGGCTACTACGAGGAACTTTGCGGCACCCTCGGCCCGTTTAAGCTGCACACTTATTGGGGGCCGCTCTCCGGCATCGCTTCGAGCCGCTGGATCGTTTCGGCCGCCGTCCACACGCTGCGCGAGAAACGGCCCGACCTGACACTCGTCTATTTGCCGCATTTGGATTACGCGGCGCAGAAATACGGGCCGCAGTCGCGGCAGATGTTTCGAGGTCTTCAACAACTGGACGATTTGCTTGAACAACTCATCGCAGCGGCTGGGAGCAACACAACCGTTTTTGTGGTTTCGGAGTATTCTATGACGCCGGTGACCGGCGCGATTTTGCCGAACCAACTCCTGCGCCGCGCCGGCCTCCTGGCGGTGCGCGAGATTCAAGGCCGGGAGTTGCTTGACATCGAGCGCAGCGGCGCGTGGGCAATGGTGGATCATCAGGTCGCGCACGTGTATTGCCAACCCGGCGCAATCGAGCTTGCGCGCGCCGCTTTGGCCGGGGTGCCCGGCGTGGAGTTTCGCGCGCCAGATCACCCGCGGGCCGGGCAGTTGGTGGCGGTCGCCCCCGCGGACAAGTGGTTCGCCTACTACTGGTGGCTCGACGACAAGAAGGCGCCTTGGTTTGCGCGGCGCATTGACATTCATCGAAAACCGGGTTACGACCCTTGTGAGCTTTGGTTCAACTGGCCGCTGCCGCGCGTGCCGTTGCGACCGGAGCTGGTCAGAGGATCGCACGGCCGCGATGACGCGCCGGCGGTTTTCGCCGTCCGCGGGCCGCACGCGCCGCCGCGGGCCGGCCAGGTGGCGATGACGGAAGTGGCAGGCTGGATACTGGATTGTTTTCGATGAACTTGCGATTTGGCTATAACACGAATGGGTTCGGTCACCATCGCTTGAACGACGCCTTGGTGGTCATCGCCGGCTGCGGTTACGACGGCGTCGCCCTCACGCTCGATGTGCACCATTGCGACCCGTTCAACACGGATGCCAGCGACCTGCGCCGTCTCAAAGGCATGCTCAAAGCGCTGCAGTTGTCGGTCGTTATCGAGACCGGCGCGCGTTTCCTGCTCAGCAAGTGGTTCAAGCACGAACCCACCCTCATCTGCAAGCCCGCCGCGGGACGCGATCTGCGCCAGCAATTCCTCCGGCGCGCCGTGGACATCGCCGCCGAGCTGGAGGCGGAAGCAGTCAGCCTCTGGTCGGGACCGCGCCAACCCGACGTGAGCGAGCACGACGCTTGGAAGTGGCTCGTCGAGGGCTGTTGCAAGCTGAGCGACTACGCCACGCGGCGGGGCATCGTGCTCGGCTTCGAGCCGGAGCCGGGTATGTTGGTGGACTCGCTGGCCACCTTCGACCGTCTGAAGGCCGAGGTCCCCTCCCCTGCCTTCGGTCTGACCCTCGACATCGGCCACGTCTTCGTCACCGAAAAAGATCCCATCGCCACGGTCATTCATCGCTACGCGCATCTCATCCGCAACATCCACATTGAAGACATGAAGACGGGGGTCCATGAACATCGGATGTTCGGCGAGGGCGATGTCAACTTCCCGCCGGTTCTGCGCGCCCTTAGCGACGTGGCCTACAAGGGTCTTGTCAACGTTGAACTAAGCCGCGACAGCTACCGCGCCCCTGACATCGCGCGTCGCTCCCTCCAATTGCTCAAGCAATGGTCCGCCAAAGGCCAAGCGTCGGCTATTGCCTGAACGTCTTCCCCGACGAAACGCTCGCCGGACTCAAGCAAACCCTGCGGCGGCGCGCCTCTCGCATCCGCCGCCTTGCCTGCGGCAATCGCGCGCTCCCCGTGGAGCTTCGCCTCTCGCAACGAATGGTGAACGAGTTGCGGGCGAATTCGCGCGAAACCGAGTCGCTGCGCGATTTGCTCCGCGCCGAGCGTTTGCGCCTCGTCGCGCTGAACGCATTTGTCCCCGTCAGCTTTCACCAGCCCAACCTCAAGGAGCGCGTCTATCTTCCCGCGTGGCACGAAAGCGACGAGCGCCTCCGCTACACCTGCGCCTGCGCCGATCTGCTCGCCGCGCTCGCGCCGCCGGAGGTCGTCCAACCCAGCCTCAGCGTGCCCGCGGGCGTGTTGAAACGGGATTTCGCCGACACACCCAACATCCACGCGAGCGTCGCCAGCGCGCTGCGCCGTTGCGCCGAACACTGCGAACGGCTTGAGCGCCGCGCGGGCCGCCGCATTGTCGTGGCCTTGGAACCTGAGCCGGGGCTGACGTTGGAGCGCACCGAGGAAGTGGTCCGCTTCTTCCACCAATATTTCCCGCAGCGAAAGGGAACCGACGCCGCGCGCCGTTACCTCGGCATCAACTTCGACATCTGTCACCAGCTCGTTGAGTTCGAGGACCCGTGGGCGTCCGTCGCCGCCCTGGAGCGCGCCGGCATCGCGGTGTTCAAAGTTCACGTCTCCAATGCGATCGAGATCGCCAAACCGTTGATCGCGGCCGAACTGCTGGAGGCGCTGCGTTTACGCTACGCCGAATCAAAGTTCCTGCATCAAGTCTGCGGCGTAAACCCCCGCGGCCGGCTCGTCTATTTCTCCCTCGATCTGCCGCAAGCCCTCGCCCCTGACGGCCTGCGCGCGATGGCCCGCGCCGGCGTCGAGCGCATTCGTGTCCATTATCACATACCGTTGTTGCCCGCCGGAAATATGCCGACGACGCTGGGCGCGGTAGAAGCTTTTGTCCGGCGCTTGGCCAAGGCGCGCCCCAGCGTGCCACTTGTGATCGAGACCTACACATGGCTGGAACAACTGGCTGCCGTCGGCGCGCGACGCGATCTCTCCGCGAACATCGCCGCGGAAATCCGATACGTGCGAGGCTGGTTGCGATAGCGCCATCCCCAGCGCGCAACGAACCTCAGATCGCGTTGAGCAAAAGGCGGTCCAGCCAGCCCAGTCACGGAGCTTTCTGTAGAGTGACCCGCCGCAGCCAGCCGGCATCGAATCCAGCGGACTTGTCCCGATTTTTCCCGTAGGTCCAGCGCAGCACATGCGTGCCGCTCGGAATCGCAAAGGTCAACGGTTGCCAATACACCTCGCCCGAAATCCGGCCAGCCTGCTCCGCGCCGTCTATTGAAAAGCTCAAAAAGTCCGCATCGCGTTCCGACGATACCTTCCACTCGAAGCTGATGGCACCCGGCCCCTCAACCATCGTCTCCACCCACGACACGTTCAAATCGCCGATGCGACCGCTTACGGCGGCAGACAAACCACCCTCGGTCGTCGGCAGCCATACCTCGTCGCCGCTGGTCGTCCACGGCAGGTCGGGCGCGCCAAACGCCTCGCCCAACATCACCGCCTCGGCCTCTAATCCCCCAACGCCGATGGCCAAGACCCCTAGGGCCCCGACATGCGGGGTATGGCTGTCGGTGCCGATCAGGGTATCAGGAAAGGCAAGGCCGTTCTGGACCTGGATCACTGGGCTTAGG
>JAOACV010000281.1 GCA_026417675.1 Verrucomicrobiia bacterium | reverse complement strand
GCGGTGACGTAGCCGGCCTTCTGCAGACGCGCGGCGAGGGTGGTTTGCTTGTTGAAGCCATCGAGCGGCGACTGGTTGCTCTCCACGCCGAAACGCGCCTGGAACCGGCCCGTGAGCAGCCCGGCGCGCGAGGGCACACACTGCGGCGCCGTGACGTAGCCGTGCCGGGCGACGACGCCGCTGTGGGCCAGCGCGTCGAGATGCGGCGTCCGGATGTCCTTCACCACGCCATGAACACCGAGGTCCGCCCAGCCGTGGTCGTCGGTGTAGAAAACGATGAGATTGGGCTGTGACGCGGCAAGCGCCGCCCACAGCGTCAGGAAAAATGTGATGGTTGAGCAAATGAAGTTCATGGCTGCGCAGATCACGGGTTTTTCCTACCCTGTTTGCCGGCCTTGCCTTTACCGGGCCGCGGAGCCGGATCGGGCGGCGGGACCAATCCGTCATCGGGCTGGTTCCACAATCGCCACGGATCGTCGAGCCGACGCATTTCGGCAAGCAGCAACGCCTGCATGTCCTTGAGCTTGTCCGCATACCGCGGGTCACCGGCCAGGTTGCGCTGGTGTTTGGCGGGCTTGACGCCGGTCAAGGCGACCACCTTGGGGTCGTGATGCTCGTCGAGCAGCTCGTGGGGATTCTCCTGGAGGTTGAAAAGCTGCATCTCGCGCACCTGGCCGTTGTGGACGTCGTATTGGATGAGTTTCCAGTCGCCCCGCCTGACGCACCTCATGCCGGGCTTGGTGCCGCCGTTATAGACGCCGTAGAGCGCGTCGCGCACAACGGTCTTTTTGCCTTCAAGCACGGGTTTGAAACTGAGGCCCTCGTTGGTCTCCGGCACGGGGATGCCGGCGATGTCGCAGAGGGTCGCCAGCACGTCCCCAAGGTAGATGTTGCCTTGCACGCGCGAGCCGGCTTTCACACCCGGTCCTTTGGCGATAAAGGGCACGCGCCACGAATGTTCGTAGAGGTTTTGCTTGCCCATCAGCCCGTGCCGGCCAATCGCGATGCCGTTGTCGGCGGTGTAGAAAATCCAGGTATTCTCCAACTCGCCCATCGCCCGGAGCCGGTCAAGCACGCGGCCCAACTGGATGTCAATGTTCTCGACACACGCAAACTCGCGGCCCAGTTCGTTGCGGATGGTGGCCTCATCGCGGTTTTTCCAGACGCCACTGACGGAGACCTCGTCGCGCACGTCGTCGTGACCGTGGCGGAACGGATGGGCGGGCAGGTAATTGGGCGGCAGTTTCGGCTGGCGCGGATGCCGCGGCGGCAGCGTGGCGGGATCGGCGTGGTTGACCGCGCCGTAACGGGCCAGCAGCTCCGGCTTGCCGTCGCGCTCGTCGTGCGGATGCGAGAAGCCGAAGTAGATCAGAAACGGCCGCATGTCCTTGCTGGCCTCGCGCTCCTTCAGGTAAGCGAGCACCTGCTCCGCGTGCCATGCGCTGCCGGACTCGTCGTCGCCGCCGCGCTTGGTGGCGTCGCGGCGGACCTGGAAGAGTTTGTTCGCGTCCTCGTAACTGTTGCCGATCTTGCAGGTGCGCATCGTGGCGTAGCCAGCGCGGTTGAACACGGCAGGGATTGTCTGCCGCTCGATATTCAGCGGACACAACTTCTTTTCCATCGCCTGCGGTGAAATCGGCAGATGCCACACCGTGCGGCCGCTCATGATCATGTGGCGCGACGGCGTGCAGACGGCACCGACGAACGATCCCATGTGATACGCGCCGTCGAAAACCATGCCCTCGCGCGCCAGCCGCTCCAGCGTCGGCGTGTTCAACGGCGACGCGGGATCATAGATTTTCAGGTCAAACGGCGCCTCGTCATCCACGAGGACAAACAGGATGTTGGGGCGTTTGCTCCCGGCGGCCGACAACGGTTCGCAGGCGAGCGCAACCAGCGCGAGACAGCAGACAAGGGCGGTTTTCATGGAGCGATGCGTGATTTGATGCCGTCACGGCTTATAATCGGCACCGTTGAGGCTGCACAGCACCGATTGCGGCCAGTCCCGGAGCCGGGATTCGAGCCGCTTAGCGGCGCCGGGCTGTTGTTTGATGAAACTGTTCTTCACGGTAGGGTTGGTCTCAATGTCCAACAGTCCGCCACCTTCTCCCCGCCCGGCGTCTGGCCGGATGCGTGGAGGAAAGCGCGCACTTCCGAGGCAACAACGAACAGCGTTTTCACGTCAGTCGAGGTGGTGATCGTGCAACTTCCGTAGCCGAGCGACAATCTGCGGATGCCGGTCCGCGAGGTTTGTTTTTTCGCCGGGGTCGGTTTTCAGGTCGGCGAGGAAAAACTTCACCTTCGGCTGTTGTTTGCCATCGGTCGTGTCACGCGTGCTGCCGATGAGTTTCCAGTCGCCCTCGCGGACTGCCCAGTCGGCATCTGGGCCCGTGCCAACCTGCCAGTGCAATGCGTGATCTGCATGCGGTCCGGGCGCCTTCGCGTCGCGGATGACAGCCAAGAGGCTGCGGCCGTCGAGCTTTGCGGCGGGCCGTTTCACCCCGGCAAGTTCCGCGAGCGTGGGCAGCCAGTCGCAGGCGTGGCCGACCTGATCGCGCACTTCGTTCTGCGGCAACCGGCCCGGCCACGAGATGATGGCCGGCAGTCGGATGCCGCCCTCAAAAAGGCTGAACTTCGCGCCGCGATACGGTCCCGCGCTGCCGCCGCCGAAGTGCGCGCGCTCCTCGGTCGAGTGGCCGTTGTCGCTCTGAAAAACGATGATCGTGCGCTCGCGCAGTCCGAGCGCGTCCAGCTTGGCGAAAAGTTTGCCGAGCCGCTCGTCCTGCGCGGCAACGAAGGCGGCGTAAAGACGGCGCGGACAAGGCAACCCCTTGAAATGTTCCAGCCATTTTGCGTCGGCCTGATACGGGTAGTGTGGCGTGTTCAACGCGTAATAAATGAAGAACGGACGGTCGCGGTTCCGCTCCATGAATTGCCCGGCCTCTCGCACCATGAGATCGGGGAAAAACTCGCCGCCGTGGTGGACTTCGGTCCCGTTGCGCCAAAGGTCGTGTGTGTTTGGCCCTTGCCAGTAGAAAAAGTGAGAAAAATTGTCTATGCACCCGCCCATGTGGCCGAAGGTGTGGTCGAAACCCTGCGCCCCCGGCGCCGTCTCGGACGTGTAGCCGAGGTGCCATTTGCCAATGTGCGCCGTGACGTAACCGGCAGCCTTGAACATCTCCGCCATCGTGACCTCCTCCGGCGGCAGCGCGCCGCGTCCGCCCTGATACGAGGCACAATTGTTCGGCACTCCCGCGCGCACCGGCCAACGGCCCGTGAGCAACCCTGCCCGAGACGGCGAACAGACCGGCGCGGCGGCATAGAACTGCGTGAACCGCACCCCGCGCGCCGCCAGCGCGTCGGTGTGTGGCGTGTGGAGGTCCGTCGCGCCGTAACAGCCGAGGTCCGCCGAGCCTTGGTCATCGGCGAGGATGACGATGACGTTGGGCCGCACAGACGCCGCCAATAAGGGGACGGCCGCCGCCATCGCGGAAACCAACGCTGCCTGTAATAAAAACGGACGAAGCATTTTCATCGTGTCACGGCTATTATGCGGGATGCGTTACTTCTTCCGCTTCTTTCCACCTTTGCCGGCGGGTTGAAGAGCAAGGGTCTTTTTCACCAGCGCAGAAAAGTCGTCGGTTCGGCGCTGCCATGCCGCTTCCAGTTCCCGGACTTTCTCCGGCATTTGCGCAGCCAGATTGCGCTGTTCGGCGCGGTCTCTGGAGAGGTCATAAAGCTCCCACGGCTGGCCCTTGGCGGCAACAAGCTTCCAGTCGCCGACCCGGATGGCGCGGTGGCCCTCGTGCAGCCACCAGAGACAATCGCGCTCGATGATGACGTCCCTGCCAAAAGCCGGCACGAGACTCTTGCCGGCCATGGGTGGAATAGGTTCGCCATTCCACGTGGCGGGCGGCCGCAGGCCAACGAGTTCAAGCACGGTCGGCACAAAATCAATCACATGCGAGGGCGTGTGACGCAGTTGGTTTTTGGCCCGGATGCCATTCGGCCAGTGGACGATCAACGGCGTGGCAATGCCGCCCTCGTGCACCCAGGTCTTGTGCCGACGGAACGGCGTGTTGGCGGCGCTGGAAAAACCGGGACCGAGACAGAGATAGGAGGCCGCGCTGCCGGGCGGAGCCGTGGGATCGTGGCCGCCGTGGCGCACCATGATCTCGGCGCTGGCACCATTGTCCGAGGCAAACATGATCAGCGTGTTCTCAAACGCGCCCATCGCCTTGAGTTGCGCGACGACGCGGCCGATCTCGCGGTCCATGCGGTCAATCATGGCGGCGTGGATGGCCATCTTCGTCGCCTGAAACCGGCGCTGCTCGCCGGTGAGCGAGTTCCACGGCAGCGGCCGGTTGACTTCGCCGGGACCAAGTTTCTCCAACGCGTCGGGGAAATCGTATGGCGGGCCGACGTCGGGCTCGAGCGCGGAAAGCGGGGTATTGACAATGCCCATCTTCAACTGCCGGGCGTGGCGCGCGGCGCGGAGTTTCTCCCAACCGTCGAGATACGCGTCGCGGTAACGGGCAATGTCCTGCGGCAAGGCGTGCAGCGGGAAGTGCGGCGCGAGGAATGCAATGTAGTGAAAGAACGGTTTGCCGGGGTGATGGGCGGCATGGTCTTTCAGGCTGTCTCTTATACACATCTCCGA
>JAOACV010000280.1 GCA_026417675.1 Verrucomicrobiia bacterium | reverse complement strand
CCGCCGGCCCCACGAGCAGCACGTGCGGCGTGCGGTCCATCACGAGGCGCGCGAGGCGGATGGGATTGCGCACCCCCCGCACGCACGCCACGGCGCCGGCCGCCGGCTTCGCGCCGTCCATGAGGGAAGCGTCCATCTCGACCGTCCCTGCGGATGTGAGCGCCGAGCCGCGCCCCGCGTTGAAAAGCGGCGAGTCCTCGAGCACGACAATCGCCGCCATCACCGCGTCGAGACTCGCGCCGCCGTCGCGCAACACTTTGTGCCCCGCGCGCAACGCCTCCTGGAGCGTGGCGCGGCACGCGACCTCCGTCTTGGCGGTTAATTCCTCGCGCGCGAGGGCCAAGCCCCCGTGGACGACCAATGTGGCAGGCGAATCGGAAGCCGCGGCGCAGGCGAAATAAAGCGTCGCCGCCGTCGCGGCGAAAGCGACGCGAACCGCCGCAGCCATTGGCCGCTCTATTGCCGACGCCGCGCTCATCAATGACACATTCTGGCCGTCCGCTCAGCCGGCGCAAGCGCGATCTCTGCACTGCGAAACGTGAATCCGAAATCGCCAATCGCTCTCAAGGCTCAACCATTCAACCCTCAACCCACCCCAGCGCGGGGCTGCTTCCGCGCAGGCGCGAGTCGATCTTCAAACTCCCGACCGGTCGGTCTGTGAGACCCTGAACAAGCGGCCTTTGCAGTGACCGAGCGCAACGGCAATGCGCGGCAGCTCTGGTGGAGCGCGTTCTCCGAACGCGCTTGGCCTTCGCTCTGACCGGGCGCGGCCGGAATGCGCAATTGGCCGCGCGAGAGGGTGACTGATACGGGCCGCCCGGCCAGCAGGTCATGGACATTCGCCGGCCGGATAATCAGCGGGCGCGCTCACGATTCACACTCCTGATTGCGCGGCCCGCTGACGATGAGCGTCCACAACGCTAACCTCGGATCACAAAGATGTGCCCCCTATGTCCCCCAAGCCATACCGAATGCGCTCAACCGCCTCAGCCGACTACTCACGCACTAGAAACAACCCGTCGAACTCGCCCAGCCGAACCGGCCCGCGGACCGGCGCGCCGTTGTTGACCGCGGTGTCCTGATTCGGCGTTGCCTTCAAACGTCGAAACTTCCCGCCGGGAAACAGCCGCGCCAGATCAAACATCTCAGGGCGCGGCGACGGATTGGCCAGCGCCACGCCGCGCTCAAACTCCCGCGCCACCGCGCCACCCGCGCCGTGAATGCCGAGTTCCTCAAGCACAACTTCCTCCGGCCCCTCGAACTGCAATGACACGGTTAGCGGCACACCGACAGGGACACGATTGAAATGAAATGTCTGGGCAAACGCTTGCTCGGTGAACCAGCCTTCAACGCTCCACGGCCCCGGCGCAGGTATCTCCGCGCCCAACGCCCGTTCTTGCTGTCGGGGTGCCAGCAAAAGAACCAGTAAAGCGATCCTGCCGAAGGAAATCATGTGGGCGCTTTTCGGTTTCATATGGGGTTGCATGAGTTGCTCGGCTGCGTTGTTCGGCGGGCAGCCGCTGGTTCGAGCGGGTCTAGGATGAAAACCCAGGCGCGCCGCGCGACGGTTGTGTGGTCGCCGGTGCCGTGATCAGCAGCAGCATTCTTGCTGCCCGCCCGGACAGCGCAAGCCCAATCTCTGCGTTATGAAACACGAATCGGAGTGCCCCAAAGCCCCCAAGCCAAAGCCAGCAAACTGCCCGTTTGGGCAACACGCCCGCTTGACCCGTTCCAGCGTCTAGTGGCTGGCGAGAACTTGGTTCCCGCCGTTTGCGGCGCCGGCGTCTTTGTCCTCCAGCTTGCGCCAGAGGGCGCCATAGACGGCGATGACGGCGAAACAGAGCAGAGGGATGATGAAGCCGATCCGCATGCCGCCCTTGTCGGCGATCCAGCCCATTAGCGGCGTCATGATGGCGCCGCCGACGATGGACATGACCAGCACGGAAGAACCCATTTTGGTGTGCTCGCCGAGACCGCGAATGCTCAGGGCGAAGATGGTTGGGAACATGATGGACATGAAGAAGAAGCTCGCCATGAGGCAGCCCACGCCGGCCCAGCCGCCGCCGAGCATCGCCACGACCATCATCACGGTGTTGATGATGGCGTAGGCGGCCAACGCCTTGTGCGGCTGGGTCATGCCGACCACCGCGCTACCGGTGAGCCGTCCGATTGTGAAGAGCAGGAACGCAACGGTTTGCAGCTTGCCCGCCGACTGATCGGCCAAGTCCTCGATGTTCGCGACGGCGTAGTTGATGAAGAAGCTGAAGATGCCGGTCTGGGCCGCGACGTAGAGGAACTGCGAGACCACGCCGAAAGTGAAATGCAGCCGCTGGATGATCGGCTTGGTGGCCTTGCCTTCCGCCTCCGCCTTGAACTCCTCGGCGGCGTGCAGGTCGGGGACGTTGGAAAAGATGAAACAGACCAGCAAGATGACCACGGCGATGCCAATGCCGAGGTAGGGGATGTAAAGCTGTTCGTTACTGACGTTGACCTCTTTGGTGGCGGACAAGATGATCAGGCTGCCGATGAGCATCCCCGAAATCCAGCCGACGCCGTTGCAGGTCTGGGCGAGGTTGATGCGCGTCGCGCCGGTCTCCGGCGGGCCGAGCACGGTGGTGTAGGGATTGGCGATGGTCTCCAGGCATGCGAGGCCGGTGGCGATCAGGAACAACCCGGCCAGAAACGCGGCGTAGGTATTGATCTGCACCGCCGGGATGAACCAGAACGCGCCGGCCGCAGCGAGGCCCAGACCGATGATGATGCCGCCCTTGTAACCAAACCGTCGCGCCAGCATGCCCGCCGGCAGCGCCATCAGAAAGTAGCCCATGTAGAACGCGTTCTGGACAAAGCCGGACTGGAACTTGGTGATCTTTAGCGAGTTCTGGAAGTGCTTGTTCAGGTTGTCGAGCAGGCCGCTGCAGAAGCCCCACAGCAGGAACAGCGAGCAGACCAGCACGAAGGTCACCGCGTAGTTCTTGCCGTCGGCGGTCCGGAACAAGTTCGAGAATTTCTTCATAGCATCACCATGGGCTGAGGTCAGGCCATGCCGGCTGACACCGTGGCAGCCGCCACTTCGTGGCGCGCACTCCTACGGGATGGCATCGGGGAACGCAAGCGCAATTTGGGGGATTGGAAGTTCGAACTGAAGCGTTGGTTTGACATCGCCGGTCGCAAATGAATGAATCGAGGCCATGACGCATTCACCCTTGACGCGCGTCGCTCTGGTTCTTCTGGCTTTCGCCGCGACCGGTTTCACCGCGGAGAACTGGCCGCGATGGCGCGGGCCGAACGACAACGGCTGCGCTGCGGGGGGCGCCTATCCGGTGAAGTGGGACGCGAACGCGAACGTGCTCTGGAAAGCGCCGCTGCCGGGCGTCGGTTGCTCCACGCCCATTGTCTGGGAGCGGCGGATTTTCCTCACGTCGCCGGCGGACGGGCAGGATGCGGCGCTGGCGTTCGATTGGTCGGGCAAACAACTGTGGCAAACGACGCTGGGACCGGAACGGCCCGGCAAACATCGCAACGGTTCCGGCAGCAATCCATCGCCGACGACCGACGGCAAAGGCATCTTTGTTTATTTCAAGAGCGGCAACCTCGCGGCGCTGGAGCTTGACGGCGAGGTGCGCTGGAAAACGAATCTGGAGCAACGCTACGGCCGCGACACATTGTTCTGGGACTATGGCTCGTCGCCGGTGCTGACGGATAAGGATGTCGTGATCGCGCTGATGCACCACGGCGAATCGTGGCTCGCGGCGTTCGACAAGCTCACCGGCGCCCTGCACTGGAAGGTCGCGCGCAACTACGAGACGCCGATGGAAGGCGACCATAGCTACGCGACGCCGATTCTCGTCCGACACCAGGGCCGCGAGGCGCTGCTGGTCTGGGGCGCGCAACATCTGACGGCTCACGACGCGGGGGACGGTCGGTTGCTTTGGTCGTGCGGCAATTTCAATCCCGATTCGAAGAAGAACTGGGTCGCCGTCGCATCGGCCGTTCTCGTCGGCGACATGGCGGTGGTGCCCTACGGTCGCGGCCTGCGGCTGCACGGCATCAAGCTCGGCGGCCGGGGCGACGTGACGGCGACGCATCGCCTTTGGTTGCGCGGGGACACCGGGTCGTTCGTCCCGACGCCGGCGGCGTGCGACGGGCGCGTCTGTCTGCTGCGTGACACCGGCGAGGTCGAGTGCATTGACCCGGCCACGGGCAGAACGCTTTGGAGCGGCGCCATCCCCAAGAGCCATTCGAAGTTCTACGCCTCGCCGGTCGTGGCGGACGGAAGAATCTACGCCGCGCGCGAAGACGGCGTGGTGTTCGTCGTGCGCGCCAACGGGCCGTTTGAACTGCTGGCCGCCAACGACATGGGCGAGCGCGTCATCGCCTCGCCGGTGCCTGTGGCGGGGCTCCTCCTGATCCGCAGCCAAAAACATTTGTTCTGCATCGGCCGGTAACCGCGTTACGGCGTGACGCGGCTACTCGAACTCATAACCGATGCTGAACGTGACGCGGCCGTCGGCGAGCTGGCGGATATTGGTGATGTGAACCGGCAGGCCGCCGCCGAGCAGCGAGCGGCTGGAAGGCGTCGTCCAAGGCGTGAAGGCGGTGTTGGCGCGGCTGGGATAGGGCACGGCGGAGAGAAACAGTCGCGGGCCGGTCGGGCCTTCGA
>JAOACV010000027.1 GCA_026417675.1 Verrucomicrobiia bacterium | reverse complement strand
GTGTATTCCTATGACCGTTACGGCCGCGGCGGCTGGGGCCTCTATAACGACGAGGGCAGCACCGGCATCGTGATGGAGAACAACCTCGTCTATAACACCAAGACCGGCGGCTACCACCAACACTACGGCCGCGAGAACGTCGTCCGGAATAACATCTTCGCGTTCGCCATGGACGGACAAATCCAGCGTTCCCGCATTGAGCCGCACCTGTCGTTCACGTTCGAGCGCAACATTGTGTATTGGAAAGGCGGACCGTTGTTGAGCCGGCCGGCCAGCGACAGCAACGTCATCTTCGAAAGCAATCTCTACTGGGAGGAATCGGGCGAGCCGATCAAGTTCAACGATCTGAGTTTCGAGGAGTGGCAGAAACGCGGCAAGGACACCAAATCGCTCATCGCCGACCCGAAGTTCGTCAATCCCGCCAAGCTCGACTTCCGTCTCGCCCCCGACAGTCCCGCGCGCCACCTCGCCAGCGACGGCGGCCCGCTGGGGTCGCGGAAACGGCTTCAAAAATGAACAGGATGAACAACATCATCACTTTGCTTTGGCTCCACATGGCTGCCGCGATGTGCGGCGCGGACGGTGCGCGTATCGAACTGCGGAACGAGCGGTTGACGCTGGCGCTCGGCAAGGCCGAGAAGGGCGCGATCGTCTCGCTGGTGGACAACGCCCGCAGCGCGGAGTTCGTCGCGCCGCAGAAGACATCGCGGTTGTTCACGCTCGCGTTCTCGAAACAAACCGATGCTCGCGGCGAGAAGTTCTATCTGTCCAGCGGCGACGCGAAAAACTTCGCGGCCAATGTGAAACACGGCGTGGCGACGCTGGATTACGACGGGTTGGGAGAGTGGCCGGTGCATGTGACCTGCACGGCAAGCGTGAAGCCGAACGATGCGTTCGTGCGATGGCGAATTGCCGTCAAGATTCCCGACGCGCTCATCTTGGAGGAAGTGCAGTTTCCGTTTGTGGTGCTGCGTGCGCCGCTGGGCGCGAGCGTGGACGACGACGCGGCGGTGTTCGGCCACACGAAGGGTGGCGTCATCCGCAAGCCCGGCGCGATGAAGACCGGCTCGCGCGTCTATGGCCGGCAACCCGGCAGTCTGGCGGCGCAGTTCGGCTGCTACTACGACGACCGTGCCGGCTTCTACACGGCGGCCTACGATGCGAAGGGCTATCCGAAGGACTTCGAGATGCGGCGCACAACCGATGGCGTCGAGATGGACTGGAACCCACATTGTTTCGCCATGAAGTCCTACGCGATGGATTTCGACGTGGTGATGACGACGTTCGCGGGCGCCGACAAGACGACACCGACGGACTGGCGTGATGCGGCGGACATCTACAAAGAGTGGGCGCTGCGTCAGCCGTGGTGCGCGACGCCTTACGCGAAGCGCCGGGACATCCCCGCGTGGATGAAGGCCGGGCCGGCGATGGTGCGGTTCGGGCGCGAGTGGCTGGCGAATCCGGCGCGCATCGAGAAGTGGCTGGCGGATTATTGGAGAAAAAATTTCCCCGACGCGCCGCTCATCACGGCGTATTGGGGTTGGGAGAAGGTCGGGAGCTGGGTAACGCCGGACTATTTCCCCGTGTTCCCGTCGGACGAACAATTCACGAATCTCGTGGCGCGGACGCGCGCGCTCGGTTGCCACGCGTTTCCGTGGCCGTCGGGCTATCACTGGACGTTGACGTATCGCAAGCAGGATGACGGCAGTTTCTACTGGGACGACCGCAAACGGTTCGATGAGGTGGCGCGCCCGCACGCGGTGGTTGAGCGCAACGGGAAGGTCTATGCGCGCGACCGTTCGTGGCTGGCTGGCGGACAAACCTCGTGCATGTGTCCCGGCGACCCGTGGACGCGCCGCTGGTGGAACGACGACATCAGCGCGCCGCTGGCCCGGCGCGGTTGCGAGATGATCCAGGTGGACCAGGTCGTCGGCGGAGGGTTCCCGTTCTGTTACAGCCGCGAGCACGCGCATCCACCGGGACCGGGTTTGTGGATGACGGAGGTCTTCAGGAAGCAACTGAGGACGATGTTCACGACATGCCGAAAGATTGAGCGCGACGCGGTCGTTTGCTTCGAGGAGCCGAACGAGCGGTTCAACCATCTCGTCGGCATCCAGGATTACCGCGACTGCGAAGCGCCGCGCGAGTGGGCCTCGGTGTTCAACTACCTCTACCACGAGTTCCTGCCGACGTTTCAGAGCAACCCGCGCAGCGGCGACACGACGATGATGGCCTACTGCCTGGTGAACGGCCAGATGCCGCACATGGTTCCCGTGTTGCGCGCGGGCGGGCCGGCGCTGGTCAACGGAGGCTTCGAGGAAACCAACGCCACGCGCGGCGCCTTCGCTGGCTGGGAACATCTGCGCGGCTACAAAGGACAGGTGTGGAACGGCAAAGCCTCCCGCGACGAAACCGAAAAGCACGACGGCGTCGCGAGCTTGCGGCTGGAGAACGCGATGGACAGCGACATCGTGCAAGTCTCCCAGAACGTGATGGTGGCGGAGCGGGGATGCACGGCCGGCAAGAAGTATCGTCTCAGCGCATGGATGAAGACCGGTCCGATGGCGCGGGTGAATTCCATCGGCCTGGCGTTTTGCATGTCAGGCGGAGAATTCAAGAGCGCGGGCCGCATCGTCATGCCCGCGCCAGGCTCAGGATGGACGCGCGGCTCGGCAGAATTCACCGTCCCCGGCAACGCNACATTCCTAAGGATCATGATCAACGCCAGCGGCAAGGCCACGGTCTGGGTGGACGACGTGACACTGGAGGAAGTCCACGCCGATGGCACAACCGTGCCGGTCATGCTGTCAACGTTGCCGCCGGACCACGATTTGATGCGGGCGTGGGTGGAGCTTTACCACGGCGAAGGCCGGCCATGGTTGCAGTTCGGCCGGATGCTGCATCCGCCGAAGCTGGCGTGCGCGACGATCACGCATCACGACCGCGCGATGCCCGCCGTGCTGCACAACGCCTTTCGTGCGCCTGACGGCCGCGAGGCGGTGGTGCTGGCCAACGCCACGCGCGAGAAACAGGCCGCAACGCTGACGTGGAAGGGCAAAGAGTCGAGGCTGGAACTCATGCCCGGCGGCGTGGCTCTGGTGAAATAAGCCTGCGCAGCTTGCACGGCGTCAAAGGAGGGCCAGAGCCTCGGCGCGGTAAAGTTAGCACGCGAGCCGCGCACGACGATTCGGAGTTGCGGAACCGGCGGCGCAGACATGGGCTGGGCTTGAGGTCGTCCGGGAGCGGCGATGGCGCGGGGCAGCGTTTCGTTGCCGCGCGCTCCGGGCTGGGCTAGACTGCCGCGCACCAAGCACAGGTTCGTTCCCGTGAGTCCGCCCCAACAGATGCCGAAGACCGCGTTCGTCGCGGCAGCCTTCTTGCTCTGCGCCTGCGCCGTCGGCCGCCCCGCTGAAACGTGGACGCAGCCGGAACTGCGCGCGTTCGCGCGGCAACTGGGCGAGCACGCCGCCGCCCATCACATCAAGCGCGACCCGAAATCGCCGCAGGCCGGCATGGTCTATAAATGGTATCGCCCGCGCGACGGCCGCTGGGTGATTGATCCCGCCCGCAACATGCTCAGCGACGCGGCGTGGTTTGCCTACGCGCTTGCTCTCCATCATCGCACCACCGGCGAGGCTTGGTCGCTCGATCTGCTGCGGAGGCATCCGCTGCCGTTTTTCAAGAAGGTGCTGACGGAAAGCGATGCGCTCTTCGGCGTCGGCAAAGGCATTTGCCCGTTCTGGTGGGATGATGGCGCGGCTGTCGCGTTGGCCACAGGCCGGTCGGTGACGGGATTTCCAGCGCGGCCGCGGCTGACCAGCAACGCGCTTGCGCTGGACCTCGCCACGATGTTGATGAGCGCCGACATGCTCGTCGGCGACACCGGTGTCACGCTCGCCGCCGCCTACCTGATGCACGGCGATCGCGCGTGCTACGGCGACCCGGCCGTGCCGTTGTTGCTCGGCGTCGCCGCGGGAACGCTCGGCCAGGACGAGACGCTCGTCGCGCGCTGTCTGCCGATGCTGCCGTGGCTGAACGAGGAGGGCCCGGCCGGCGACGTTTTCGAGGCGCTCTGCCAGGGACGCGAGAAGGATCCGGCCGGCGCGGTGGAAGAGGCTCTGCGGCTTTACCAAGCGCACGTCACCGCCCAGCCGTGGCAACCCGTGAACGACGCCGTCGCGGGCAACTTCGTCCGCGCCGTGTATTCGACCCTGCGGCTGGCCGACCTGTGGTATGACGACACGCCCCGGCCGCCGGGCGTTTCGCCGTTCGACCACGAGATGCTCCGGCTCGGCGAAAGGTTTTTCTTCTACCATTCCAATCAACCCGACGCGCCCATCGGCACACGCCACGGGCCGATGCTGTTGTGCGGCGCGGCCCTGGCGTTGCAACTTCTGGACGCCTTCCCCAACGCGTGGGAAGCGTGGGCGCGGCAAAAACACCCGGGCGATTTCCGCGTCAGCGAGAAGCTTGCGCCGTTGTCTGCGCCCGGCGCGAGCGGCCCGGTTGAACTGGCTTGGAGCGCGTCGAGTTTGCTGGTCCGCGCGCGGGGGCCGCTGAAGCTGGATTTCGCCGCCGTGCATCCGGCCACTGGGTCTGGCGCGACGCTGGTCATTGATGACGGAGGGCGTGTCGCCGTCACCGGCGAGAAAGGCGCGGAGTTATTGGTGATGTCCGCTCGGCAAGCCGATGGTTCCGTCAATGTCGAGGTTCCCTTCACCATCGAGCGCCGCCAGAAACGCTGGCTCAACGCGGTGGAGAACGCGCGCTGGACAGTCCGCATTAACGGTGCCCCGCCACGCGGGCTGTTGCTCCTGAGCACGCCCGAATCCGTCCGCGCTCGGCTGGCGGTGGAGTTGTCCGACGGGCTGCGTTTCTGGCAGCAAATGTTCCGCGAATGGGGCCACTTGCCCGCCGCGTTTTCGTTCGGCAAGAAACAGGACGCGCGGGCTGGCCTGAGCGACGTTGCCGGCTGCGGGTTCCTGATCGCCGCCGCCAGCGAATATGCCTGCTGGCTGCGCGGCGAGCGCGACTGGACTCTCGCGCTGAAAACCAGGGCCAAGCCGCAGCCGGCTCCGTGAGAAGGAATGGATGGAATCCGAGGTGGCGACATGCCCCCGGCTTCCCAACGGCTTCGGCAATGTCAGGTGGCAGCTTTTGGTGGTTGCGCGGGGCCGTTTGGCTGTGCTTGCTTCTGCGGTGTCAGACCGTCAGGATATTAGAGCCAAAACCGGTTTTTCACACCTTACTCATCACGCATCGCTCATCGCGAACCCATGGATCGAGCCGTCTGGAAACAAAAGTTGCGCGGCGCGCTGTTGGCGGCGGTGCCGGCGCCGTTTGACGCGCGCGGCCGGCTGGCGGGTGCGGCGCAGAGCGGCTACGCGCGCTGGATGGCGCAGCAGAACGTCGCGGGCGTGGCGGTGTGGACTGAGGCGGAGCGCGGGTTGTCGCTGGACGGGGGCGCGCGCCGCGACCTGATGCGTTCATGGCGCGAGGCGCTCGGCCCGGCCAAGCTCATCGTCGCCGCCGTCGGCGCTCGCGTGCGCGCCGAGTTGCCGCCGGACAAACAGATGCGCGTCTTCATCCGCGACGCGCTGACGATGGGCGAGGAGGCTGCGTTGCTCGGCGCGGACGCGCTGGTGGCCGACGTGCCGGCGGCGTTCGAGAACGCATCGGAGCGCGAGCAGCACACGGTCGAGTATTACAAAGCCCTGGGCGGCATCGGTCGTCCGCTGATCGTTCGCTGCCGTCCCCAAGCAAGGGGTGGCCCGTGTGGTTCGGCGGCGCTGCTGCGACGATTGCTGGCGCTGCCGGCTGTGGTGGGTCTGACCACGACCGCTCTGGACAGCGTGACCGCGTATCAGGACCTCGCGCGCATGATGCGGGACGAATTCCCCGATCTCGTCTTGGTCAGCGGCGAGGACCGTTTCCTCGGCTACACGCTGATGTGCGGCGCGGAAGCGGCGCTGGTCGCGTTGGCCGCAGCGTGGACCGGCCCGCAGGTGGAGTTGGTTTCGGCGTGGCTGCGCGGGGAGGCACAACGGTTTGTGGACCTGAACCGGAAAGCCAACGCCTTCGCGGAGGCCGTTTTTGCCCCGCCGGTCGAGGGTTGCATGCAGCGGCTGCTCTGGGCGTTGACGCTGACGGGCGTCATTCCCGCAAACGCCGCCCACGATCCGTGGTCGCCGAAACTGCCGCGGTCGCAGTTCATCCAGCTAAAGCGGGTGCTCGCCGAGATCTGCTGATCGCCCGCCAGACCCTGGCCGGTCAGAACTCGCGGACAACTCTGCTCAACCTTCCTCCGCGCGCGCGAAGGTTCTGGCAAACTTTCGCCATACAGTGGCGTTTTACTACGCGAACATGAAAGCCAGCTTCGCGAGTCACAAGTCACATCGGGGCTTCGCCGCAGCCGGGGCCATCATGGCGGTCGTGCTGCCAGCGACGTTATTTCCCGTCCCGGCGCAGGAATTGTCGGCAGTTCAAGGCGGCGATGCGGTGAGGATCGTGGACGCGGCGGATCCGGCCCACGGCGCGCGCGTGCGGCAGTTGCGCAAGGACGACGGGCACGAGCACAACCTCTATCATTACCGCGATCCGTGGAACGCCGACGGCAGCCGCATGGTCGCCATCTGGTCGGATCTGCAGCAAAAGAACTGGCAAGTCGTGCTGTGCGACGGCGACGGGCGATTTCTGAAACGGCTCTTCACTATCGCCGAGTATGATTGGCGGCTGGTTTGGGACCGTCGAGATCCGGCCATCCTCTACACGTGGAAAGGCGCCGATCTCTACCGCTACGACGTCAACGCCGGCCGCGCGGAGCGGTTGAAGTCGTTTGCGCCGGGGTGGCTGGCGCCGGCGGGGCCGTCGTTGAACCAGGCGGGCGACCGCATCCTGGCGATCACCAACGACCACACGCTGCGTTCGTTCCGGCTGCCGGACATGCGGGAGGAGCGCGCGTTCAAGGCGGACGTGCCGGAGGGATGTTTCGTGGACTGGGGCAAGCCGCGCTACATCGGCTGCCGCAACCTGATCGCGCTCGCGTATCGTTCGTCTGACGGCGCGCGACAGGCGCTGTTGGTCTATGACGACACCGGCCGGCTTGTCCGCAAGCTCGATGGGGTCGGCGGCGGCGGGCACTATGATTTTTCGCCGGACGGCAAGCTCGCCTACCCGAAGATGCCGGTGGTCACGCGCCGCGGCGCGCCGGCGGGACCGGAGCCGGCGCTGGAAATCCGCGTGGTGAACCTCGACGGCAGCGACGACCGCGCGTTGTTTAGCGCGCCGCGGTCAAAGGCCGCCTACGTGCAGAATGCGCACGTCACGTGGCCGAAGAAGGTTAACGACTGGTTTGTGGTCTCGTTCTTCCCGATCGCAGGTCATCTCCCCGACGCCTACGCGCCGCCGCTGGACGAGATCATGGTGCTGCGGCTCGACGGCACGGCCCGGTATCTCGCGCGCACAGGCACCGCCTACTCGCGGTCCGGTCCGCGCGGCTCCTCCGGCGACATGTTTTGGGCGCAGCCACAGGCCTGTCCGAGCGCGGACGGCCGCCGCATCTGCTTCAACTCGAACCGCTCCGGGACGATTGATCTCCACATCGTTTATCCGGAGAATCTGAAGTAGCGTCGGCGCGCTTGACGTTGCGATGGCCGTCCAGCACACTGCCTGCGAACGGGCGGGGCAAGCGATGGCTGGCCTCCCGTGTTTCCGAAATCATCGGTCCCGCGATAACCGAGGCGCGGGACGAACCCAGAGTCTCACATGTTGGTCGGAGTTTGCAGCCGCAAACGAGAATCGCATCGAAAGCGACGGAAGGCAGCAGGGTTCCAAACTGTCGTTTCTGCAACCGTCGAAGGTCTTTGGCCTCATCCAACGGTCCTTGTCCCCGCGACGCTGACCCTGGCGCTGGTCGTTCTGACCGCTGCGCCGGGTTGGGCCGCGCCGGAGACCCCGGCACGCGTCGGGCCGGCTCCGCATGAAACGTTGTTTTGCCTCGGCAAGCCTGACGCCTCGGCGATGGAGTTCGGGCTGGCGGCGGAGCGCTGGCCGGGTTACGTGAAGGCTTATCCGAACCCGATCGTCTTCACCGTCGGCAAGGATCCGTTGACGGCGTGGCCATACATCCATCCCAGCACGCGCGATGCGTGGGCCGGCGGCAAGGCGCACACGTTCACGATCCGGTTCAACGCGCCGAAGATTCCGCGCCAGCCGTTGTTTCTCATCCTCGGCCTGACCGACACGTGGGAGTCCTCGGAGCTGATGGTCGCCGTCAACGGCCGCGAGATCCTCGCACGCCGCGCGCCCACAGGCTCGCACGAGAGCAACGCTGGCCCCGGCGAGGTCAAGGGGCCGCTCTCCGTCGTCGCACCGGTGCCGGCGGGCACGTTGAACGCGGGCGAGAACACTATCACGCTGACGCTGCGCGACGGGAGCTGGATCATCTACGATTACGTTTATCTCGGCACGAGCCGCACGCCGTTGCAGCGGACCGAGTCGGAGCCGCTCGCGCTCGACAAGTTCAAGGCCGGCCCCCTGGCGAACGTGGAGGAGATCGTCTTCGCCGTGCGCTCGATCATCCACGAGCACTGGTATGCGAACTTCGGTTACTTCTCGCCCGACGAGAGCAAGAAGGTGTATGGCAAGGCCGGGCGGCTCTGCAAACTCCACCTCAGGACCGGCAAGCTGACGACGCTGCTGGAGGATCTGGAAGGCTCGGTGCGCGATCCCGCCGTTCATTACGACGGCCGCACGATCGTCTTCTCCTACCGCAAAGGCGGCAGCCACACCTATCATCTTTACACGATTAACAGCGACGGGACCGGCCTGCGCCAACTCACCGACGGCATCTACGACGACATCGAGCCGTGCTGGTTGCCCGACGGCGGCATCGTGTTCGTGTCGGCGCGCAGCAAACGCTGGGTCAACTGCTGGCTGACGCAGGTCGCCAACATTTACCGTTGCGACGCTGACGGCCGGAACATCCGCCAGCTTTCCGCCAATCTCGAACACGACAACACGCCGTGGCCGCTGCCCGACGGCCGCATCCTTTACATGCGTTGGGAATACGTGGACCGCAACCAAGTCAACTATCACCACCTCTGGACGATGAACCCCGACGGCACCGGCCAGACCGTGTTCTTCGGCAATCTGCACCCTGGCGGCGTCTATATTGACGCAAAGCCCGTCCCCGGCACCGACCTCGTCGCGCTCATCAATTCGCCCGGCCACGGCAAGACCGAGCATATGGGCCGCGTCGCCGTCGTCAGCTCGGAACAAGGCCCCGATCATCTGCCCGCGCTGCGCAACGCGCTCGAGGCGCTGCGCGACCGGCGCGGTTTGGACTTCGCCATGCTGATGATCACCGACGTGGTCATGCCCGGTCTGGGCGGCTGCGCCTCGGTGCAGTTAATGAAACCGTTGCGGCCGGACATGAAGGTGCTTTACATAAGCGGCTACACGCAGGAGACGATCATCCAGCACGGCCTGACCAGCCAGCGCATCCCCATGCTGCAGAAACCGTTTTCGGCCGACACGCTCAGCCGCGAAGTGCGCGCTCTGCTCGACGCGCCCGCCGGCCCGTCGTAAGCGAGCCGGCTGCTTGAGCTTTCGCCGCTGTCTGACTACGATGCGCCGCGTCGCAAGCCGCCCGTCGTTGACGAAGGAGACGCATGATGGTGCGTGTGTTTATTTGCGGGCTGTTGACGGAACCCCGCCGGTGGGCAAGGGCGTTCTTCCAGCGGCCCATCGGCTCCAAACGCTCTCGGAAGGCACCAGAGGGCTTTGACACGTAGCCCCGTCCGGTTCGATGAACTCCAACTCTCGCATGGACATTTTGGCGCGCCGGCTCACGGCGGTCTGCGCGGCCGTCTCCGCGGGCATGGCGGTGTTGGTGCTCATCAGTTGGGCGTTGGGCCAGTGGCAGATCGGCGCCTTCGGCGAGAACCGTGTCCCGATGGCTCCCAGCACCGCGTGGGCGTTTGTCCTGCTGAGCAGCGCGGTCTTTCTGCGTAACCGCTGGCCTAGCCATCGTGCGACGTGGGTTTTCGCGATGTTCGCCGTGTTCGTCGTCGCGGCGTTTGGTTTGCTGGTGATGGCCAAGTCCTACACGCCCCTCGCGCGGCTTGTGGACGATTGGCTGAGCGGCTCGCCAATGACGCCGTCGGGGATCAATGCGGGCCGCATGACGCCGATTACAGCGTTGACGCATTTGACGCTTGCGCTCGCCACGCTGATGACCTTGCCACCTTGGGGCCGGTGCCGGGGGTGTCGCCATGTCGCGTCGCTGCTGGCGTCCGCAGGGGTGTTTTGCGCTCTGGTGATGATCGCCGGTTATGCAATGGGCCAACCGACGCTTTGGGGCACGGGGTTCTTCCCCATGGCGCTGGTGACGGCGGTGGCGTTTCTGTTTCTTGGCACGGCCCTCGTGTGCGCGGCCGGAACGGACACCTGGCCGTTGCGGATGTTCGCTCTGGATTGGTCGCCGGAGGCGTTGCGGCTCTCGTCCAAATTCGGCTGGGTCCTGCTGTTGGTGCTGCTGTCAACGGCTTCGGTCATTGGATACCTCGGCTTCCTCTACCTCAGTCAGATGGATGCTGCGGCCCGCAAGAGGGCTGAGGAGGAAATGGGCGCGATTGCGGACCTGAAGATCAATCAGATCGTCGCATGGCGCCAAGAGCGGCTAAAGGACGGCGATTCCCTTTTTAACAGGCGCTTCATCGCCGTCCGGGTGCGTGACTATCTCAAGGACTCCACTCGCAACGAGCTGCGGCTGGAGATTAGCGACTGGTTGACCCAGGCAACCTATCGCGATGACTACGACAGTATCGTGCTGCTCGACCCGCAACTGAACCTGCGGCTTTCGGTCTCACCTTCGGCGGAAGAGATTGGGCCGGCCTGCCGCCAAGTGGCGCAGGAGGCCATGCGGCTGAAAGAAGTCGTGCTCTCGGACCTGCATCGCGACAAGCATGCCGGCGGCATCCACATGGACCTGACCGTCCCGTTATTGCTTCGGCAGCCATCCGCGGGCGGAGCCGGAATGCAACAGCGTTTTCCCCCTGTGCCCGGCCAACCCCCCGTGGGCGTGCTGCTGTTGCGCATCAATCCAAACCGCGTTCTTTTCCCGCTGATTCAATCCTGGCCGACGTCGAGCCGCACGGCGGAAACATTGCTGGTGCGGCGGGACGGCGATGATGTGCTGTATCTGAACGAACTGCGCCACCAGAAAGGCACCGCGTTAAACTTGCGCATCCCCGTCAGTGCCAAGAAGCTGCCGGCGGCGATGGCTGTGCGTGGCGAGGTCGGCGTTGTGGAGGGCGTGGACTATCGCTTCGTGCCGGTGGTGGCCGTCCTCCGCCCCGTGCCCGGCACGCCGTGGTTCATGGTGGCCAAGGCGGACCGAGAGGAAGTTTACGCCTCCCTGCGACCCCGCGCG
>JAOACV010000279.1 GCA_026417675.1 Verrucomicrobiia bacterium | reverse complement strand
GAACCGGCGCGGGGTTACTGCCAACGTGGTGCGAGCCGTGCGGACGGCTGCGGTGGCGGTTGCACCTGCTGCCGGAGATCCCGTCCGCCAAGCGCCCGGTCGAGGACATCGTCGCCGACATCGTGCGCTTGCAGGAGTCGCTCATCCGCCGCGACCCGGCCAACTGGATGTGGGGTCATGACCGCTGGAAGATGCCGCTCCAGTGCCTTGCCGTAAAGCTGCCCAAGTCATCGTCGCCCCCGGCACACCTGCAACCCTTCCGCATCCTCGTCCGCACCACCAACTGGCTCGGCGACGCCGTCATGAGCTTGCCCGCCGTGCAGCGCATCAAACAGTCGCGCCCCGACGCGCGCGTCACGGTCCTCACGGAGCCGAAGCTGGCCGACCTCTGGCGGCTCCACCCCGACGTGGACGAGATCATCGTCCACGAGCGCACCGATAACCCGTTCACTCTCCTTCACCGCGCGCGCGAACTGCGTCGCGCCGATTTCGACGCCGCCATCATCTTCGCCAACTCATGGCGCAGCGCGCTGCCAATCTGGCTGGCCGGCATCCCGCGCCGCGTCGGCTACCGCGGCCACGCGCGGAAGTGGATGTTGACTGATGCGCTGCCGGAACTCGCCGAATACCAAACCCGGCCGGTGATGAATGTGGAAAGCATCCGCCGATTCGCCCGCGGCGAACAGCCCGCGCCAGAGCGGCCCGATTACAAACATCAGGTCCACCGCCATCTCCGGCTCGTGCTCTATCTTGGCGGCAACGCCACACCGTGCGCGGCGCGGTTGAAACTACAGCCGCCGCCCGCGACCCCGGCCGCAAGCGGCAAACCGCTGCTCGCCCTCAACGCCGGCGCCGAATACGGTCCCGCCAAACGCTGGCCGCTGGAACGCTTCATCGCCGCCGCCAAACAGATCGTCGAACGCGAAAACGTCCGCTGGGTCATCGTCGGCGGCCCGAAAGAAGCTGAACTCGGCGCGACCATCGCCGCCGCGCTCGGCGACGCCAGCGCCATTAATCTGGCTGGCAAGACGACATTGGCCGGGCTTTGCGAAACGCTCGCCCAATGCCGGCTGCTGTTGACCAACGACAGCGGCCCGATGCATCTGGCCGCCGCGCTCGGCAAGCCCGTGGTGGCCATCTTCGGCTCCACCGAGCCGGCGCTGACCGGTCCGGGCTTGCCGGAGGACTCGCGCCACGTCATCATACGCCATGCGCCGCCTTGCTCGCCCTGTTTTCTGCGCGAGTGCCCGATTGACTTTCGCTGCATGAACGCAATCTCGGTCGAGGAGGTGGTCGAAGCCGTGAGGAAAATAATGAGCGATACGTGACGAGTGGCGAGTGAGGCAGAGGCATGTCTTACTCCCCACTCCTCACTGATCACTTTGCATGAAACGCCGCGACTTCCTCAAGCTCGGCGCGGCAGCCGTGGGCGCGACCGTTGGGCGCGTTCGCGGACTGGCCGCGGAAACCCCGGTCCTCAGCCCGGCGTCGTTGCCGGTTCGTCCACGCCAGGAGACATCCAACATGACGATCCGCGACTATCTCTCCCGCGAGGCGCGGCGGATCACCGACCGCGCGCTGAGCGACAAGACACCGCTGGCCGTGCGTCGCCGTTGCTACATGGAGATGATGGGTCTGCAGGACCTGCCGCCCCCCGGCCAACGTCCGCCGCTGAACCGGAAGATCACCGGCGTCGTCGAGCGGCCCGCTTACCGAATCGAAAAGCTCTACTACGAGAGCCTGCCGAAGCTCTACGTCACCTCAAACCTCTACGTGCCGCGCGATCTGAAAGGCCGCGCGCCCGGCGTGCTTTACGTCTGCGGCCACTCCGACACGCAAAAGGTCCACTATCAGGCCCACGCGAAGCGATTCGCCGAGCTGGGCTTCGTCTGTCTCATCGTCGAGACGGTGCAGCTCGGCGAGGTGCGCGGCTACCATCACGGCTGCTATCGCGAAGGGTGGTGGCATTGGTATAGCCGCGGCTACACGCCCGCCGGCATCGAGCTGCTCAACGGCATCCGCGGCCTCGACCTGCTTTGTGAACGTCCTGAAGTGGACAGCTCCNGGCTCGGCGTCACTGGCACCTCCGGTGGCGGCGCTGCCAGTTGGTGGATCGCCGCCGGCGACGAACGCATCCAGTGCGCGGCGTCCTCCTGCGGGACTTCCACCGTCGCGTCGTATGTCCACGACCGGACGATTGACGGCCACTGCGACTGCATGTGGTTCATCAACACCTACCGCTGGGACCTCGCCGATGTCGGCGGCCTGATCGCCCCGCGGGCGTTCATGATCTCCTCCGCCGACCGCGACGCCATCTTCACCATCGCCTCGGTCCACGAAGTCCACGACCAACTGAAGCGCCTCTACAAGAAACTCGGCGCGGCCGACAAGCTGGCGCTGACCACCTATCCCGGCCCGCATGCCTACAGCGAATACAGCCGCACGCGCATCTTTTCGTGGTTTATCAAGCACCTCATGGGCAAAGACGTGCCACCGGAGAAAGTCGGCGACCTTGAGCTGGACAAGGAGAAACTGGAAAGCGCCGATACGCTGCGCGTGTTCGTGGGCGGGCCGCTCAAGGAAGACCGCACGCTGACCATCCACGAGGACTTCTTTACGCCGCCGAAACCACCGCAGATTCCCGACGCGGCGACATTGGAAAGGGAACGCGCCCGCGTCATCGCCGCGTTGCGCGAGAAGACCTTCGGCGCGTTTCCGGCCAAACCGCCGGCGATGGACACGCGGATCGAGTTCGAGTTCAAGACGGGCCAGGTCTCCGGCCACCGATTCGCCTTCACCTCCGAGGAAGGTTGGCGGTTGCACGGCCGGCTCACCATCGCCGACGACATCCGGCGGCCCGCGCCCGCCGTCGTGGCGCTGCGTCTGCCGGGCGAGGAGCGCAACGCCAGCGAGGGTTTTGCCGGCAAAGTGCGCGCGCCGTGGGCGAAGATCATCGTCGCGCCGCGCGGCACCGGCGACACGGCCTGGGGCGACGAGCTGAACTGGCACGTGCGTCGAGCCAGCGCGTGGACGGGCCGCACCGTCGCCAGCATGCGCGTCTGGGATGTGCTGCGCGCGCTTCAAGCCGTCCGACAACTTCCACAGGTGGACGGCAAACAAGTCTCGCTCGCCGCACGCGGCGAAATGGGCGCGGTGGCCCTTTACGCCGCGCTGCTGGACGGCAACGTGCGGACGCTCTTTCTCGAATCGCCGCCCGCCACACAAAACGCGCCGGGCGAGAAGGATGGCCGCGGCCCCGCCATCGAGATGCTAAACTGCCTGCGCATCACCGACCTCGCGCAGGTCGCGGGACTGCTCTTCCCGACCGAGATGGTCCTCGCCGGCGCGATGCCGGAGACCTACGCATGGGCTGAAGAACTCTATCGCAAGCTCGGCGCGGCCGGAAAATTCCAGCGCGTGAAGGAACTGTCAGCGTGGAAACCGGCGTGACGACCCGCAAACGCCGACGGAAGGCAGCGATTCTCCTTATGTGAACACCCTCTGTCGCCGTAAACTCGTGGGAGGCTCACTTCACTGTCCAAACCGGATCGAGTGTTGAACCCCTTTGCTCTTGCACTCCGGGCAATCAACCTCGACCAAGAGCAGATTCCCGTCCTTGATGAGTCCTACGCCGTAGGCATACAGCTTGTCTTCGCTGCCGCTTTTCATGCCGCTGGTTTCCCGGACGCGCAAGCATCTTTCGAAGGTCTTTGCGGGCGTCGTGAATCGCTCGCGGAGGCTGATGATCTCCGCGCGGTCCATGGCGATGCCGGGCGCCAGCTCCTGATAATAACGGTCGCCCACTTCGGGTCGTCCGGGCATCATCAGGCCGAACTTGGCGCCGTTGACGCCGGCCAGCCACGCGCCTTTGTGGCTGGTCACCTTGCCGTCTTTGTAGATGTCCACGTCCTCGCCAAAGTAATAAACGTCGCCGGTGGTGCGGCTCATGGCGTAGTAGTTTCGGGAGACCTCCACAAGCCGCCCATCTTGGGTCTCCCGCTCTTCCACAACGCGGGTCTTCACGCCGTCCACCACTTTGGTTTCGTCCAAGACGCTGATCACGAGCCGTTGGTTGCCATGTTCGAGGATCAGCCGGTAGCCGGGCACCAGCATGAAGTAAGCGTTCTTGCCGGTATCGGCCAAATCGGCCTTGTCCACCGAGAAGATGTCGCACCAAGGTCGCTCCTCGGCGGCGGCCTTTTCCGCGGCGCATGCCGTCACCGCCACGGCGAGTGTCACCGCGGTCAAGCTTCGTAGAATTGTCAATGTGTTCATGGGGGAGGCTCAGGCTCGCATTTGTTGCAACAGGCTGTCTTTGTCGTAGATCTCCCACGCCTCGGCCAGCTTGCCGTTCTCGATCCGAAACGTGCTGATGGCCGACAGGCGGATGAGATTGCCCTTGGCCTTGATGCCGGCGAAGTCGCCGATGTGTTTGACCGTCACCACGAAATGGCAGTCCACCTTGTCGCCCTCGGCCAGCATAAACTCAATGTCAATCTTCAGGTCGCTGAAGACGCTGCCGAGGATCTCTTTGAAAAACTTGCGGACGCCTTCCGGCCCGGGCGGGAGGCCCGGCGGCATGAGGCGGGGCCGCGGCCCAGGGAGCAGGAGGGAACCATGCCCGAAGGCTGGATGGGACGGGACGAGGCAATCGCGCTGCTGTGGGAAC
>JAOACV010000278.1 GCA_026417675.1 Verrucomicrobiia bacterium | reverse complement strand
GTATGGGGGAGGGGACCCCATCGAGTGGCGCGCCCCGCTACCAGGGGATTTGGCGGCGTTTTGGCGCGAGGTTGCCTCAACCTCGACGTCGTGAGCAGAAATTCTCTCATGGCAAAATGATTGCGGGCGGCATCGTGTCGTTTTGCATGATTCTGCCCGCCATGATGTTGCCTCAAGACCTCGGTCACCTTTCAGTCTTTCCTTACCACGGGCTCCAGCGGATGGTTCAACTCCACCAGCGCCTCGTCGAATACGGCGCCGAGCGGATGGAACCAGAGTATCATGTCGTCTTCCATTGCCGCGCCGCGGGTCAACGCCAGAGGCGGCGTGTCCGAAGAGCGCAGTTCGCAACGCAGGCTGCCGTCGCCCCGGATGTCCAAAGCCTTAGGTGCGCGCTGCCAGAAATGTTTAACCGCAAACAACACGGCGCTGCCGCCGCCGCGCCAGTCTATCCACCCCGGATGCTGACGGTCGGAGACCAACCGCGCAGGCACGACGGGTTGGGCAAGCCGGCGCGCGTCGGTCGGCGCGAGCGTCGTGACGCCCGACGCGGTAGCCAACGCGACTGACTTTAGCGGCAGGTTGGGGCGGAAATCGAGCGCGACACAACTGACCTGCGCCGGGTCGGTTCCGTCGACGGCCTCGATGCGCACGGCCACTCGCACACCCGGCTGTCCGGCGACGACGGAGAAACGCTCTGTGCAACGAAAGAACCTGTCGGTGCCGCGTGCCAGCCAGCCGTCGCGGCGAACCGTCGCGCGAACCGGACCTGGCTCTTCGACCTCGTTGCGTTCGATCACGGCCTTGAAAAGTTGGTCCAGAGCCGTCGCGTCGCGGCCTGACGCGGCTGCGGTTTGCAGGGTGAGCGGGCCGAGCAGTTCCCCGACCCGATATTGTAGGATGCCGCTGCTGAGAACCGGCTGACCATCTTCCATGACCACTTTCGCCGCATAGCGGTCGCGCGCGGTCGAGCGGCCCCCCGTCAGCGTCCAAGTCTTCGAGTCCGCCGGCTCGATGTTGGTGACAAACAACACGCGAACGGTCTTGAGCGACTTGTCGGGCCAGTGTTCCAACGCGCTGATTTGAGCCGGCACGGAAAGTTGGTCGTAGCCGACTACGCGCAGCCGCGTTATGTCCGTGGCCGCGCCGGCCGGCAGCGTCAGTTCAGCACACACCAGCGAGCGTTGCCGCGCTACCGGCGTGCCGTTGCTGATTGTGAAAGCGACATTTAGGGTCGCCGCTAACAAGACCGCGAGCATGACGGCAGGCTAGGGCAGGCGAGGGGGCAATGCAATGCGTATTCGCCCCGCCTCGATTTCCTCTTGCTGGCCGCCCCGTGGCCCGTTACCGTCCCTGCATCGTGAGCCAGGAGTTCAGCCAATACTTGCCGATCGGTCTCTTGCTGATTATCGCCGTAGCTTTCTCGGCGGGGATGTTGATCGTGTCGGTGCTGCTCGGACAGAAAGGCCGCCGCGAGGGCGCGAAGGATACCCCTTACGAATGTGGCATGATCCCCGTCGGCGACGCGCATCTGCGTTTTCCTGTCAAGTTCTACCTCGTCGCGATGCTGTTCATTTTGTTCGACATCGAGGTTGTCTTTCTCTATCCGTGGGCGGTCGTTTACAAGAATTTGCTGCAGGACCCGCAAATCGGCGCGATGGGTTTCACCTCGATGCTGACCTTCCTCGGCATCCTCTTCGTTGGCTACCTCTACTGTTGGAAAAGCGGCGCGTTCGACTGGGCACCACGGCGCGAACCGGAAGCTCCGAAGGCTTGACGCGGCGCGTCAGGGCCATCTCAGCCAGCCAAGCCGCACGCCGTCCATTCCGCGCTGCTGCGCGAGCACCTTGAACGTGCCGCCCATCAGTTCGGGATGCAGCAGGGTCTTCAACTGCGCAGCCGACCGGGGTTCCATCCCGGCCAACGCCGCAGCGCCGAGGTGGTCCAACAAGCCCACCGTGAAACGAGCCTGATCAGTCAGGCCAAGCGGCTTCAATCCGTTCGCGGCGCCCTCCTCGACGAGTGTGGTGAAGTTCACATGCGCCGTGATGTCTTGCTCGCCGATGTTAGCCAGCGGTTCGTTGCTGAGGCGGTGCTGATGGTAGCAAAGCAGTGTGCCATCTTTGCGATGCGGCGCGTAATAATCGTCAGCGACGTAGCCGTAATCAATTGTCAACACGAACCCGCGCGCCAACGCGCGAGCCAGGCGCCTCATCCATGAGCGCGCTTCGCAGTGAACCTCCGTCGTGTAGCCGTCCACCTCGGGCAGCGGAAGCCTCGCGATCTCAGAGCGCAACGCATCGGAAGAAAGCCGGCCGGTCCCATACGCCAGGCGATCCGCTTCGACCGTGACGAAGACCTCGCGCCACTCGCCTTGTTCGCGCGTGATCCGATGAACGGGCAGACTGTCGAAGAACTCGTTGGAGAAAATGCAGCCAGCGACGGCATCGGGCACCTCGCCGGGATAATCTCTCGGGACGTAGCGGAGCGCAGCGTGGAAGTCGGGCCGCTCGCGTTGAATCCACGCCGTCACGTCGGCAGCGAAGCGGCCGCTATGCGCGCCAAGTTCCAGCAAGGTGAACGCCGCCGGCTTGCCCATCAGCTCCCACATGGTGGCGAACTGGCGGGCAAGCAGTTCGCCAAAGACCTTGCCGACCGAGACGTTGGTGAAGTAGTCGCCGCGCCTGCCGATCCGCGCCGGCGCGTCGGGCGCGGTGTAATAGCCCCACTGCGGGTGATAGAGCGCCAGCTCCATAAAGCGTGCGAAACTGATCGGCCCGCGTGCGGCGATTTCGGCGACGATGGCCTTCTCCAACTTTGCGCGACGGGTCTCGGGATTTGCGTTCACCGTTCGATTCGCAATTGGCCGGCGTGGAAAAAATTCAGCGTCTTGCGTCCCCACGGCGTGTCAAAGCTGGTCATGCCGCTGAACTCGTAACGCGCGTCGCGCTGCTTCAATGCGTTGACCACCGTTGGACCCAACAGCGCGAGGTCCAGGTCGAGTTCGAAGGGCGCCACGATGCGGCCATGGGCGGCGATGTTTTGGGGCGAGGTCGTGAATTCTTGCGCGACAGGTCGGCCGGCGAGGTTGAGGCTGGCGGTGATAGTGTCCAGTTTGACCGCAAACGAGTTTTGGTTTTCCAGCAGCGCGTCGAAACGCACCGTCGCGGCGGTGTCGGTCTCCTTGAGGACGCGGAAGTTTTGCAGCGTGATATTGGGTTTGTGCAGGATTGGCAGCGCGCCGGTCTTGCGGAAATCGCGCCGCATGTTCAACATGCCGCCCGTGACGATGGCGGAGAGCTTGAGTTCATATCCTGGCGGCGACGCGGGACGGTCGGTGCCGATGGCTGCGAAAACGTCGCCATTGAGCACCGCCACTTCGATGGGCGCGCGAAGCTCACTCTNCGGCTCGACACGCTGGATGGCGCGGCTGTGACCCTGCGCGAGGCGGCGACTGCCGACGAGGAATTCCCAATGATAGGCGTCGAGCTTCAATTCGCGTTCCGTCGGATTACGCACGAGCAGGTCGAATCTCAGATCGGCCCCGGCGAAACTGATCTGAGCAAGCCTGCCGTCCCCCAAGATGACTTGCGGCTGCTTGCCGCGGTCAACAGTCGCGCAGCCGGCTGCGAGAACAATAGCGGCAACGAAGCAGAGCCTCTCCCGCAGGCGCCGGCATAGAGAGCAAAAAGCGGCCAGGGACGCCGGCTCCCTTGCCTCCCTGTGTCGGCGCCTGGAGCGCATGTCGTCGTTACAGACCCGGCTCATTCGTTATTCGCGATTTGAAAATCCACCTGCCGCTTGAAGAGGTCCACGCGCGCGACGAGGACCTTCACGCGGTCGCCGACCTTGAAGACGCGCTGGGTGCGTTTGCCGACGAGCCGGCGGCGCACTTCGTCGTAGGCGTAAAAATCATCGGCGAGGCTGGAAACGTGGACGAGGCCGTAGAGCAACAGATCCGGCAGTTCGACGAAGAGACCGTAATTGCGCACGTCGGTCACCAACGCGTCGAACACGACGCGCTCGCGCTCCTGGAGCATCGTGTTGAAATACTCCAACATCTTGAGTTTCTTCGACTCATTCTCGGCCTCGTCCGCGGCGCGCTCGGTCTCCCCGCAATGCCGCGCAATGTCAATCAACTGCTCGGTCGTGTAGCCGCTGGGCCGCCGATGCATCAGCGCGTTGAGGATGCGATGCGCGACTAGGTCGGGGTAGCGCCGGATCGGCGAGGTGAAGTGTGTGTAGTTCACCTTCGCGAGGCCGTAGTGGCCCACGGGCTTGTGCGAGTAGAGCGCGCGCTTGAGCGAGCGCAGCAGGCTGACCTTCAGGACATACTCCTGCGGATGCCCGCGCACGGCGTTGATGAGTTTCTGCACCTCCGAGCGCGACGTCAGGTCGCCGACCCTGATGCCGAAGCCGGCGACGAAATGCCGATACTCCTCCAACTTCAGCGGGTCGGGGTTTTCGTGGATGCGGTAGAGTCCGGGCGACATTGAATGCTTGAAATGCCGCGCCACGGCCTCATTGGCGGCCAGCATGAACTCCTCGATGATCTGCTCGGCGATGGAACGTTCCCGCTTCACGATATCGTAAGGCTTGCCGTTCTCGTCCACCAGCACCTTGGCCTCCGAGAAGTCGAAATCGATGGCGCCCCGGCGCATCCGCCGGCCCCTCAGCTTCATGGCCAGCTCCTGCAT
>JAOACV010000277.1 GCA_026417675.1 Verrucomicrobiia bacterium | reverse complement strand
CCGCCAGCGTCATCGCCAGCCGGTGGTCTCCATGGCTCTCCACCTTCGCGCCCTTCAGGGGCGTCGGGCCCCGGATGACGAATCCGTCCGGAAGGGACTCTATGCTTGCCCCCAGTTTGCGCAGTTCCGCCACAACCTTTTCGGCCTTGGACCGCGTGCGGTTCGCCACAAAAATCGCCGCAGCGCCCTCCATCGCGCACTGGATCGCTAGGGACTGTCCCGCGCCGCCTGCGCCCAAGATCAGCACCCGCCGGCCGTGGAGTTCCAGCCCGAAATCCTCCCGCAGCGCCCGCACGAAGCCGTAGCCATCGGTGCTGTAGCCCAGCAGTTCCCGACCGTCCACAACCACCGTGTTGACCGCGCCGAAGACGCGCGCTTGCTTGTCCACCACGTCCACGATGTTCAGCGCCAGCAGCTTGTGCGGCACGGTGAGGTTGACGCCGACGAACCGCAGGTCGCAGATGCCGCGCAGTGCGCCGCGCAGGTGGTCGGGATGCACCTCGAACGGCAGGTAGCGCCAGTTCATGCCGAGATGGTCGAACGCCGCGTTGTGCATCGCCGGCGAAGCGGTGTGGTGGATCGGATAGCCGAACACACCCACCACGCGAGTTGAACCGTCAATGACCATACGCAGGATGATGGGAACCCACCTCGGTCTTGTCAACGATGATGAATGACTCCGCCACGCGATCGGCGATCAGCCGTCCGCGCGCCGTCAAGCGCAACCGTTCGCCATCCCATTCGATCAGCCCTTGCGCCGTCAAGTCGGCCAGTTCCCTAGCCCAGAGTTGATCAAGTTCAAACCCCGTCTGGCGCTCGAATGCCGCCGCCGCGATGCCTTCGTTCATCCGCAACGCAAACGCCGCCAGTTCCCCGGCGCGCGCGCGTGGCGTCAGCCGCTCCGCACATTCCACGGGCGCCTGGCCGTGTTCGATGCGCTGGATGTAGGCGTCGGAGTTCGACACGTTTTTGTATCGCCACCCGTCCACCAACCCGCTGGCGCTCGGCCCGATCCCGACATATTCGCCGCCGCGCCAATAGTTGAGATTGTGGCGGCATTCACGGCCGGGGAGGGCGAAGTTGGAAACCTCGTATTGCGCAAAGCCGCCTTCGGCGGTCACGGCCAACAGCAGTTCATACATCGCCAGCGTCGTCTCTTCGTCCGTCCGCGCTGCGCCCTCCTCCTCCAGCCGTCGCAACAGCGGCGTGTCGTCCTCGTAAGTCAGTTCGTAAGTGGACAGGTGCTGCGGTCTCATCGCGATCGCGCGGCGCAGCGTCTGGCCCCACTGCGCGACCGTCTGGCCGGGAATCGCGAAGATGAAATCCAGATTCAGGTTTTCGAAACCAGCCGTGCGCAGCGTTTCGACCGTCTCGTGAATCATCGCCACCGTGTGAACCCGTCCCAGCCGTTCGAGCAGCGCGTCATCGAGCGCCTGGGCGCCGACCGAGACGCGGTTGACGCCGAGCAAGCGCAGCAAACGCGCCTTTTCCGATGTGAGCGTCGCCGGATTAGTTTCAACGGTCCATTCAAAGTCGCGACTTGTGACCCGTGATTCGAGATTCGGGATGCAAGCGCGCAGGTGGGTCAAGAGTCTTTCCAGTTGCTCTGCCGTCAGACTGGTCGGTGTGCCGCCGCCAATGTAAATCGTCTGCGGCGCCAAGCGCCCCGCTACCGCTTCGATCTCGCGCTCCAACGCAGCCAGGAATCGCTCGGCCCGCCTTTCCTCCGCCGGCTCGGAATAGAACGCGCAATACGCGCACTTCGCGACGCAGAACGGGATGTGGACGTAGAGATGAGCGAAGGGGTTCGGCATATTGTTTTGCTGGTGTCGCGCATCAAGTGTCTGTTCGGGACGACCGGACCCTTTGGCCGGTTGTGCGCCCGGCGAACCTACGCGGCCAGAACGGTTCGCGCTTGTTGCACGTCGCGTTGGATCTGGGCGCGCAGATCGTCGAGGGAGGGAAACTTCATTTCGTCGCGCAGCCGGCTGACGAAAAAGACCTCGATGTCGGTGCCGTAAAGGTCGCCGTTGAAATCCAAGACGTGCAGTTCGAGCAGCGGCATGCGCGCATCGCTCGCGACGGTGGGGCGCAGGCCGATGTTGACGACGCCCGGGCGCAACTGCCCGGCGATGCGGGCGCGAACGGCATAGACGCCGCAGGGGGGAGCCACCTCGTTGTGGCGGTTGAGGTTGGCGGTTGGAAAACCGAGCTTCTGCCCTATCTTGTCGCCGGCGACGACGGTGCCAAGAATGGAGAACGGTCGGCCGAGCATTCGCGCCGCCTTGTCGAGATGGCCCGCGGCCACGGTCTTGCGGACGGCGGTGCTGGAAATGATTTCACCGTCGAGGGTCACCGGCGCCACTTCGTGCAGCCGGAACGTCCGCCCGACGCTCATCTTCTGGATCAACGCGGCGTTGCCTTTGCGGTCTTTGCCAAACTGGAAGCGCGCGCCAACGCAAATGGTCTGCAAGCCGGGCGTTCGGCGGGCGACCATTTCGACGAACTCCGCGGCAGGTGTGGAGGCGAAGGCGCGGTCGAACGGGATGACCAGAGCGATCGGCGCGCCGAGTTGGCGAATCAGCGCCAGTTTGTGCGGAGTTGAGGTCAGCAGCAACGGCGCGCGCGACGGGGCCAGCACACGCATGGGGTGCGGGTCGAAGGTGACGGCGACGGCGCGGCCCCCGCAGGCTTGCGCGTCGTCGAGCGCAGCGCGGATGACGGCCTGATGCCCGCGATGCACACCATCGAAGACGCCGATGGCGAGGCAGAATCGCGAGCCTAGAGCCTGTAGCTGGTCGAAACTGCGAATGACTTCCATGGTTCGGCCCACCCGGCGCGCCGCGGCTAGGAACCTGCCGCCAGCGTCCGCAGCACGTCCATCATAGGGACAATCCATTGCGGCAGGTCGTTTTTGGGGTTGGCGATGATTTGGTCGAGCTTGTGCGCCTGCTCGAGGCTGAACGCTCCCGCCGCCGTGCGGCGCAGTTCGGCGAGATGTCCGCCGCAACCGAGTTCGCGGCCGATGTCCGCGGCAAGCGTGCGCACATAGGTGCCTTTGGAGCAGGCAAGGCGGAAGCGCAATCGGGGCGGCTCCAGCGCCAGCAACCGCAGGTCGTAGATGTGGATCAGGCGCGGCTCGCGTTGGATCTCGACACCCTTGCGGGCGAGCTTGTAGAGGGGAGTCCCTTCGTGCTTGATCGCGCTGACCATCGGTGGCGTCTGGTAGATGTCGCCCTTGAATTTCTGGAGCACGGCCCGCACGGCTTCCTCGGTCAATGGCGGCACGGCCTTGGTTTCCAATACCGAGCCATCGGCGTCGTCCGTGTTGGTGGTGACGCCTAGGAGGACGGCACCCTCGTAGGTCTTGTCGTCGCTGAGCAGTTTTTCGCTGAGCCGCGTCGCACGGCCCAGCACAAGCACCAACAGGCCCGTGGCCATGGGATCCAGCGTGCCGCAGTGGCCGACCTTTTTGAGGCGGAAGTGCGCGCGCACCTTGGCCACCACGTCGTGCGAGGTCCAGCCGGCCGGCTTGTCCACCAGCAGCACGCCATCGTATGGAGTCAGTTCAGTCATGATTGGCTTCCGCCGCGCGAATCCGGCAGCCGCGACAGGGTAGGTATTGCGCGCCCGTCATGCAAGCGCGTTTGGGATGCGGGCCGAGCACTGCAAATGTTCCGGCTTTTCATCACGGGCGATCCAGATTAGAATTGCCGACGATGGATGCTGACGAGACCGAATTGTTGGCCCGATGCCGCCAAGGCGATGCGGAGGCGTGGGACGAGCTTTTCAACCTCCACTACGCGGCCACGGCTCGTTTTGTTTTCCACCTGGGCCACGATTTCACCCGCGACGACGTGGAGGAAATCTGCCAGGAAACCTTTCTGGCCGTGGTCAAGCACCTCCCCAGCTTTCACGGCGACAGCCGGTTTCAGACCTGGCTGTTTCGCATTGCAGCCAACAAGGCGCGCGACTTTCGCGAGCGGCAGCGCGCCGCCAAGCGCGGAGGCGGCCGGATGTCTCTCTCGCTCCAAGCCGAAGACCCGGAAACAGGTCTGACGCTGGACCCGCCCAGCCCGGCGCCGGGGCCGGACGACGCGCTGATGAACGCGCAGGATCTCGCGCTGGTTGGCCAAGCCCTCGATCAGCTTGGCGAACCCTGCCGCGAGGTTATCGAACTGCGTTACTTCGCCGACCTGAGTTACGAGGAGATTGCGAACGCGATGAAACTGAACGTCAAGACCGTCAGCTCACGCCTGAGCAAGTGCCTCGACCAGCTCGAAACCATCGCCCGCGCCATCTTTTCGCGGGAGAAAATCTCGCCGATTCCCGTCCAATGAGCGTGCCACCGGAACCCAACAGACGCATCGAGGAACTGCTGAAAGCCTACGCCGAGCAGCGGCGCAAGGCCGCCGGCGAGTCGCTTCAGATGTCCGAGCGCACACGCAACCTGTTGTTGCGGGCCGCCGTCCGCGCCAGCGTCGCCAGGCAAGCGGCCGAACAAACCCCGTCATGGCACGACCGGCTGTTAAACCTTTGGCCGCGCCTGGCCGTCGGCGTCGGCGTGGCCGCCGCTGTGCTTGTCGTGGCCGTGATGATGCAGTCGGGTGGAAAGAAACCGAGGTCCCTCGCCGAGTTGGCCGAGATGGAACCGAAAGTCACGCCGATCGCGGCAATCGCGCCGGTGCCTGAACCACCGCCCGCCGCCGCCCAAACCAGCCGTCCGAAACCGACAGCGCTCGCCGCG
>JAOACV010000276.1 GCA_026417675.1 Verrucomicrobiia bacterium | reverse complement strand
ACCTTGGACTGGCCCGTTTCCACCGACGCATGAAGGTCGTAGGTGTTGGGCGCGCTGCCCACCCAGAGCGCGAACTGGCTGACACCCGGGCCGTTCCAAGTGAATATGGTCGTCGCGCTGGTCAGCGTCGAGCCGGGGGAGGGACTGACCATGACGGCCTTTGTGGGGGCAGGCGCGGTGTAAGCGGTGAAAATGTAGGCGTTGGACTGCCACGCGCCGTTGATCAAGGACCAGAGGGTCACGTAAATCGTCCGCCCGTCCACCGGCAGGCTCACGGTCTTGGACTGGCCGGTCACATATCCCGAAAACAGGTCATAGCCGTTGGGATTGTTCCCGATCCACAACGCATACTGCGTCACGCCGACGCCGGTGTCCCAAGTGAACGTCACCGTGCCGCTGGTCAGCGTCGAGCCGTCCACAGGACTAATCATTTGTGGTGCCGCCGCGCCAACCGTCGGAGTGCTCTGGAAACCGCCGGCGAGACACACCACCCATCCGAGCCACCAAGCAGCCCTTTTTAAGAAACTGAAACTGCATCTCCTGAGCATCGCTGTCCGAAAACTGCTTTTTTCACGTGTCCAACGCCCGCCAGCTTAGTCCCCCCTCCTTGACGGTCAACACAAATCTCCCCCGGTTCTTTCGCCAACGCGCTCACAGTGTTTGAAGTTGGGGGTGCTCGCGGTGGCTGCCAACAGTTGGAGTTGGCGGCATCGCCGTCGTCCGTCATGCCGATTTGAGAATGCCGGCCAACTGCGACGCCGTATGATGCATCTTGCGCAGGTCGAGCTTGCCCGTGCCGGGATGAGCGAGCGCATCCACGTGGAAAAACTGGTTCGGGCGCGACGGCAGCGGTCCGTCCACAAACCGCTTTGCTCGACGGCAGAAGGCCGCTAGTATGCGCGGACAATTGAAATGATAATGATGAACAAGACGCAGTTGGCCAAGATGCTTCCAGCCGTCGTGGCGGTGCTGGGGGGCGGGGTGATTTTGGTGTGGTTCTTTGCCGGACACGGCATGGAACTGAAGGAACGGGTGCCGGGCATGGACCGCTCTGGAGCGGAAGCTGGGGGCGGTGTGGCGGTGGTGAAATGGGAGGGAAAACTGATCAAGGGCGATGGCGTGCCGGCGAACCTGAACGGCGTCTGGCCCGGTTTCCGCGGACCGAAGGGTGACAATATTTGCACCGACCCGACCCCGCTGGCGAAAAGCTGGCCGGAGGGCGGGCCGAAAGCGTTGTGGAAAATCCCCGTCGGCGAAGGTTATGCCGCCGCGGCGATCTGGAAGGGGCGGGTGTTCGTGATGGATTATGACACGGCGGCGAAAGCCGACGCGTTGCGCTGCCTCTCGCTAGCCGACGGCAAGGAAATCTGGCGCTACACCTACCCGGTGAAGATCAAGCGCAACCACGGCATGTCGCGCACCATCCCGACCGTGACCGAGAAATGCGTCGTCGCCATCGGCCCGAAGTGCCATGTCATCTGCGTGAACACCGAAACCGGCGAGCTGCGTTGGAAGCTCGATCTCGTGCGCGAGTTCAGCACCGAAGTGCCGCCATGGTATGCGGGCCAGTGTCCGCTGGTGGACGGCGATCGCGTCATCCTCGGCACCGGCGGCGACGCGCTAGTGATCGCGGTGGACTTGATGACGGGCAAGCTGCTTTGGAAATCGCCCAACCCCCGGCGCTGGCAGATGACGCACTCGTCGCTGACGCCGGTGGAGTTCAAGGGCCGGCGCATGTATGTCTATTGCGCCAGCGGCGGCGTCGCGGGCGTCTCGGCAACTGATGGCGCGATACTGTGGAGCACGCCCGACTGGAAAATCACCATGGCCAACATCCCCGCCCCGCTCTACATCGGCGACGGCCGCATCTTCCTCTGCGGTGGCTACAACGCGGGCAGCATGATGATCCAGTTGAGGGAAACCGGCGGCAAATTCGCCGTCGAGACCCTGTTTCGCCTCAAGCCGACCGTCTTTGGCGCGACGCAGCAAACGCCGATCCTCTACCAGAACCACATCATCGGCGTGCGCCCTGACGGCCAACTGACCTGCCTGGATCTGAACGGCAAGCCCGTCTGGACCAGCGGCGCCGCGAGTAAGTTTGGCAGCGGCCCGTTCCTGATCGCGCAAGGCATGATTTACCTAGTCAACGATCACTGCGTGTTGACGCTCGGCGAGGTCAGCGCCGCCGGCTTCAAACAGCTCGCCCAAGCCAAAGTCCTCTCCGGCGTGGATTCCTGGGGGCCGCTTGCGCTGGCCGACGGCCGCCTGATCGTGCGTGACATGACGGAGATGGTCTGCCTCGACGTGATGGGAAAGTGACGTCACGCTTCTTGCGACGTGGCGGTCTTGGTGAAAACTCATTGCGGCAAAGAAGTCCGCAGAACCTCAAGCGGGAACACAGAAAAGCCACCCGTCGGGCCCTGGCAGTTGCGCCATCGCTGTTCCTAGCACGTCAAGTTGGCCGCTTTTGTTGTTGTTGCCGTTGTTGTTTCGCGCGACCGCCGGCGGCGTGTGGTTGTAGGGGTTGTCTCAGGCCGGCTTGTTCGCGCTGTTTTTCCGGCGCTTGGCCTTCTCCTATCTCCGTTCGTTCGGCTCCGGCTGCCGCGCGACCTCTTCCTATCTCGCGCGGGGGCCTCGCCTGCCGCGGCGGCCTGCACATCCTTGCCCATCGGTTGGTCTCCTTTCAGGCACCAATGCTGCCGCCAATCCACCGGCCAATCCATTAGCTAACAACACGACGCGGAAAAGGGCTTGTCAGCGGGGGCGTTCGGGACAATCCTGCGGGGCGCAATCTATGGAAATCGTCACGACACTCTCGCGGCAGTGGCGCAATCGGATGCTGTTGCAGACGGCGTTCTTCATCGGCTTCGCACTCTGGTTCTTCTACGACGGTTACTTCACCTACCCGAAACACAACCAGCGCGTCGCGGAGTTCGCCGCCGCCAAGGCCCGCGGCGAGACGGCGGACTGGCGGGAGTATGCCGGCAAGCGCGGCTGGCCCGGCCAGGATCATCCCGCCCCCTATTCGCCCGGCGAGATCAAGGTGCAGTTTGTCCTCGGCGCCATATCGGCCGAGATCGGACTGATGGTGTTCGTATGGTTTCTCATTAGCCTCAGGCTGAAGATGACCTGCGACGGCCAGACCGTCTGCGGCGTGCGCGGTCAGCAGGTGCCGCTGGACGCTTTCGTCGGCGTGGACCGTCGGAAATGGGATCGCAAGGGCATCGCCTACGCGTTCTACGAGGAGAACGGGCGGCGGCGGCGCATGACGATTGACGACTACAAGTTCATCGGCGGCGAGGACATCCTGAAACAGATCGAAGAACGGCTCGCGAAAAAGAAAGAAGCGCGGACCGACAAAATCGAACCGCCCGAACCATCGAAAGGAGCATCTCCATGACCGCGCGCGCGCTCACGCATCCCTTCGGCAAAGTGGCCACTTTCCTGTCGTTGTATCTGCTCGCCGTGTTTCTCGCTGCAACGTGCTCCGCCGCCGAGGCCAAAGTCCAGGCGGCCGGATTCCGCGCTGGCGCGGCGACCGGCAACATTACGCCGTTCATCGGCGGCAACATCATCGGCGGGTTTCATCCGTTCCCGTCCAAGCACGTCCACGACGATCTGCACGCGCGCTGTTTGGTGCTCGACAACGGCCGGACGCGCCTGGCGTTCGTCGTGTGCGATTTGATCGGCCTGTCGCGCTACCTCTGTGACGAAGCGCGGCGGCTCGTCCAGGAGGAGACCGGCATCCCCGCTGGCCACGTCATGATCTCCGGCACGCACACGCACTCGGCCACCAGCGCGCTCGGCGACCGTTTCTCGACCAAGCCGGAATTGGACGATTACCAAAAGTTCGTCGCCCGCCGCATCGCCGACGCAGTGCGCTGCGCGATCAACAACCTCGCCCCCGCGCGCATCGGGTGGGGAGTCGGCTCTGAACCGCGCCATGTGTTCAACCGCCGCTGGTTCCTGAAGCCCGGCACGATGCCGGTGAATCCGTTCGGCAATACCAACGACTTGGTAAAGATGAACCCCGGACGCGGCAACCCGAACCTGGTCAAACCCGCCGGACCGACCGACCCGGAGATCAGTTTCATCGCCGTGCAGACGCCCGAAGGCCGGCCCATCGCGCTGCTGGCCAACTACTCGCTGCACTACGTTGGCGGCGTGCGCGGCGCGGATATTTCGGCGGACTACTACGGCATGTTTTGCGACCGGATGCAGCAGTTGCTCAGCGCCGATCGCCAGGACCCGCCGTTTGTGGCGATGCTGAGCAACGGCACCAGCGGGGATATTAACAACATTGACTTCACCAAGCCTGGCGAGAAATACGCGCCCTATGAACGGATGCGGGAAGTGGCCAACGATGTCGCCCAGGCGACGCTGAAGGCTTACCAGACCATCCAGTGGCGCGACACGGTGCCGCTCGGCGCGGCGTTCCTGGACATGGAGATCGGCTTCCGTCACCCCACGCCGGAACAATTGGAGCGCGCCAAGAGGATCCTCGCCAGGATCGAGCCGGGCAAGAAGCCGAACACGCTGGAGGAGATTTACGCCGAACGCACTCTGCAGGTGAATGGTTACCCGCAGCGCGGCAAGATACCGCTCCAGGCGTTGCGCGTGGGCGATGTGGGCATCGGCACCACCGCCCCCGCCCACCGCTTGCAGGTGGCCGGCAACGCCCGCGTGGAAGGATATTTATTAGTCGGTAACCCCGCTGCGCCTAGCACAGCACCTTCCAGCGGTTTAACCGGATACTACAGTAC
>JAOACV010000275.1 GCA_026417675.1 Verrucomicrobiia bacterium | reverse complement strand
GCCTTGGGCCGCGCCAGCGGCCTGCGAGTTCCTCCCACGAGGGAGCTTCCGCCGGCAGGTCGTGCAACCGTGGTTCGTTGTCCACCACCGCGCCGAACAGGTGCGCCACCGTTTCGCCAATGCGCGCGAGCGCCCGGCGGAACTGCGCCTGGGCTGCAAGAACGGCTGGAAGGTCTGGCTCAACGGAAAACTGCTCGCCGAGCGCGAGGAGTATCACCGTGGGATGCAGATTGACCAATACCCGCTCGCCTGTCAGCTCCAAGCGGGACGCAACACGATCCTCGTGAAAGTCTGCCAGAATGAACTGGTGGAGAAATGGACGGTGGAGTGGCAGTTCCAACTCCGCGTGTGCGACCATCTCGGCACCGCCATCCTGCCGTGCGCTCCGCCCAGTTTCGTTTCTGCCAAATGAGGTTTCTGCCGATGATCCGAAAACTGCTCATCTTCATCTGCATGGCCCGCCTCAGCCTCTTCGCCGCCGACTGGCCCCAGTTCCGCGGACCGCATGGCAACGGTGTCTCTGACGAAACCGACGTGCCCGCGACGTTGAGCGCCCAGAGCATCGCATGGACCGCCGATCTGCCGGGGCGCGGCCTCTCCAGCCCCATCGTCATTGGCGACCGCGTCTTCGTCACCTGTTCCAGCGGGCCGAAACAGGATCGGCTGCACATCTTCTGCTTCAACGCCGCCGACGGCTCGAAGCGATGGGAGCGACAGTTCTGGGCGACGGGCCGCACGATGACCCAGGAGAAAACCTGCGTCGCCGCGCCGACGCCCGCCAGCGACGGCCGGCGCATCTTCGCGCAGTTCTCCTCCAACGACCTCATCTGCCTCGACCTCGATGGCAACCTGCTTTGGCTGCGGGCGCTGATGCGCGATTATCCCAACGTCAGCAACAGCATCGGCATGTCCTCCTCGCCCGTCGTCGTGGGCGACACGCTCATCGTCCAAGCCGAGACCGATGTCGAATCCTTCGTGGCCGGCATTGACGTGGCCACCGGCGTCAACCGCTGGAAACTGGAGCGGCCGAGAATTCGCAACTGGTCCTCGCCCGTCGTCTTCACCGACCGGCCCGGCCGACAACTTGTCGTCGTCAACGGCACCGCCGGCACTGCCGCGCTTCTGCCCGCCACCGGCCAGCTCGTTTGGAGCCAGACCAACGAAGCCTCCAACATCGCCTCCTCCGCGCCGGGCACTGGCACGCTCTTCGTGCCGGCGCGCGGTCTCGTCGCGTTGCAGACCGACTCCGAGAGCCATGCCCCCAAGGAACTCTGGCGCACCAACGCGCTCTCGCCGGGCACCTCCAGCCCGCTCGTGCTGGGCGACCGCATCATCACGCTGGCCGGCAGCGGCAAACTCTGCTGCGGCAACGCCGCCACCGGCGAGCGTCTGTGGCAGCTCCAGCTCCGAGGCCCGTTCAGCTCCAGCCCCGTCGCTGCCGCCGGCAAACTCTACACCGTCAGCGAGCGTGGTCTGATCCGCATCGTGGACATCACGAAACCTGAAGGCGGTAAGATCATCGGCGAAATCGACCTCGCCGCCACGATTCTTTGCACCCCCGCCATCGCCCGCGGCGCGATCTACATCCGCAGCGACAGCAAGCTGTGGAAGCTGGTCAAGTCGTGAATGGGCGGGAGCTTTTCAAGGCCCCGGCTGCCTTCAGACCGCTTTCTGCGGCTACTTCGCCTTCACGTCGTAGCAATAGAGATTGGTGTCGTAACGCAGGTAGAGCCGGCCGCCGATGACCACCGGATGCGCCCAACTCGGTCCGCTGCCGGCGACCTGGACGCGGCCCTTGACTTCCAAACCGTCTGGCGAACAGGTGGCGAGGGCAGCCTGGCCGCCTTTTTCGCCAAAGAGGTAAAGCATGCCGTCGGCCCAGCAAAGCGAGCCTTTCCCGACAGCCTGCTCGAACCATTTCTTTGCGCCGGTCTTCAGATCGAGACAGCTCCAGCCGTTGTTGTGGTTGCCGTAGATGTAACCGTCCACAATGACGTAGCCGCCGTGATGACAAACCATATCCTGCGTCGTCCACGCCTCCTCCGCCTTGCCGTCGGCTGAGAGTTTCATGCAGATGCCGCCTTTGCCGTAACCATTGGCCCAAAAGACATGGCCGTCGCTGTAGGCGGGGGTGGGGCAGTTGGCGGTGTTGCGGGCCGCGAACGGATTCTGCCACAACAATTCGCCGGTGGTGGCGTTGACGCACACCAACCCCTCGCGCGTGCCGGTGGCGATCATCGGAACGTCGCCGAAGGTGAACGGCAGGCAGGAACCGTATTCCGGGCCTGCCGAGAAGCCTTTACTGCTCCAAACTTTCTGGCCGCTGATCTTGTCGAACGCGACGATGCAGCCTTGGCCGCCCGGTTTGAAGATGGCCAGCTTGCCGTGAATCAACACCGACTCGGCGTAGCCCCAGCCGCCGGGACTGCCGCCCAGCGCGGTCGCGCGATGCGTCCACTTGCGCGTGCCGGTCTTGGCGTCGTAGCAGCCCATCAAACCGTCGCCCGCCAGCAGATAAATGTTTCCGCCGTCCACCGTCGGCGAGGCGCGCGCGCCGGGCACGTTCTTGCAAATGCCGCCCGCGTCCGCCTTCCACTTCTGCTTGCCGTCCATGTCGAGCGCGAACAACGTCAGTTTGTCGCCTTGTTCACCTGTGATGTAAATCGAACCGCCGCTGAAGGCCGGACTGGAGAAACCCTTGCCGATGGTCTCGACCTTCCAGAGCAGCTTCGGCCCCTCCGCCGGCCATTCCTTCAGCAATCCCCTGTCCGGCGACTTGCCGTCGTGATTCGGCCCGCGGAAACACGGCCACTCCGCGTCGGATGCAGGTGCCGGAGCGGCCTGAGGCGTGGCCGCAGGGACCGCCGCCGGCGCGACGGGCGGGCGCGTGGTCAACCTCGGCGTGGCAGGCGCTTGGTAGCCGGTGAGTTTGCTGTAGGTTTGGAACAAGCGCGGATTGACCGTCGGCAGCCGGCGCAAATCCACCTGCGCCCACGAATACTTCGCCGCCCCGTAGGGCAGTTGGATTTCAAAGCCCTGTGTTGTGACGTTGGTAATGTCGCCGTTCAGAACACTGCCGTTGACCAGAGGGACCGGCTCCGCCGCAAGGCCGGGCGCGATAGACATAAGGACCACGGTGACCAGGGCGAGCGTGTGGATCGCGCCCCGCGATGCAGTGCGCGTGCGAGGGATGCTAGCGGGTATCTTCATGGACATTCTGGGGGTATGGTCTGGTTCACGTTGATAGTTCGCGCTTGGCGTGTCGGGCGAGCAGTCGCCCGAAGTCTAGCACATCCCCCCGCGCGAGCAACACCGGCATTCGGGCATTCCTCGTTTCGGGTTGTTCTCACACTCAGACGCACGCGGGATTTGTTCGCTGCGTCGCGCCGGGTTTCGCTGCGCGAGCCGATGGACGAGCGTCTGCAGACGATGGCGCTAATGATCCTCGCCGCGCTCCGCCATCGAGTCGCGCGCGGTTTGCAGCTTACCGGGCGCGCGGCTGGTTCGGGGAAATTGGCGCGGGCGCAAAACCGCCGTCTTGGGGAATCGGCGGCCAGAATTCATCCGGCGTCAACCGCCCGTCGCCGTTCTTGTCAAGCCTGCGCAGTGCGACAGGGGCATTAGCGATTTCGGCGGCGTCAATGACGCCATCACGGTTGACATCCAACACCGCGATGATCGGCGGGGGTGGGCGTTGACCACCGGCGCCCGGACCCGGTGGAAATCCTTGGGCGTTAGGGTTTTGGGCCTGGGAACTGACCGCCGACACACCGAGTATCAGCGCTACCGCGATGAAGATTCGTTTCATGGTTTTTTTCGGCCTGTTTGACGTTGACACCGCCTGCGTTTTCAAACGCCGCGCAGAAAAAAACGAAGCGGGCTGGATGGAGGATCACTTCCAGCCCGCTTCTCGCTACCTGTTTGGCACGTTTAGTAAGTGTGCGTGCTCTCTTCCTTCAACACCGGACTCTTGATCAGGTCGGAGGTGTATCGAACCGCCGCCCGAGCGTCGCCGGCAGTCACGGCCTTGGCCTTGATGGTCCATCGGACCGCCTGCTTCGGATCCAACTTCGGATACGGGTCGAAGGTAATGGTCCGGCCTTCCGCGTGGCCCTTAGTCGCTCCGGAGAAGGAGACGAGCTCCATTTGTGGCGGCAGTTGCATCACGGCCTTGATGTTGGTGTCCGGAGCCGTGCCTTGGTTGGTAATGGTGACGATATAATCGGTTGTCTGGCCGATCTCGACCGGATCCACCGTGTCAATCATCTCCAGCAGCAAACCCGCGTAGCCTTTCCACAACGTGGAGGCCGAAGCGCTGGCGGACAGATCGCCCGCCGTGGCGCTCACGCGGTTTTCAAAGGTTCCGGCCACTGGAGATGTCAGCGTCAGGCGCAGGGTGCGCTTGTCTCCGGGGCCGAGAGTCGCCAACCGCCACGTCGCTTGGTTGCCGCTGACGGTGCCGCCTTCAGCCGACAGGATGCGATTGCCCGGCGGCGCGTTGTCGGTCACAACGACGTTGGACAACGGGGCGTCGCCCGGATTGGAAACCACGATGTCATACGTGGCGGTCCTGTTGATGAACTGTTGCTTGGTGCCTGTCTTCTGGATTTGCAGGGCAGGTTGTGTAACCACGGTCGTGGCCTCGCTTGCCACTTGACCGGCGTTCGAGGAATCCGCGACGGCCCTGTCGGTGAAGCGGTCGCGCTGGAGGGCCTTGAGGGTGATTTGCACCTGCTTGGATTTGCCCGGTTCAAGATTGCCCACCTTGAAAG
>JAOACV010000274.1 GCA_026417675.1 Verrucomicrobiia bacterium | reverse complement strand
CTCCCAAATGATGTTGGAGACGTTCCGCATCGAGTCGTGCACCGGCAGTTTCTTGGTCTGGCCGTATTGAACCAAGCCGAAGACGCCCCCGACGGCGCAGACGACGATGCCAATGAGCATGAGCGTAAACCCGCTCACGCCGCCCAACGCCGGGAAGCTGACGGTGCGCAGGTCGGGCAGTTTCAGTTCCGCCTCGCTTGCGGAGACAAAGGACGCCGCACCCAGCGTCAGCGCGGCAACCAGCGGCCAAGTCCACCGCGTCCAAGCCGTGGACCCGCCAAAGTTCACTCTTCGGTTTGTCATGGTTTGTAAGCTCATTGGGTTCGTTCTCGAAAGTAAAAGTTTCAGGAAAAGGAGCCGTTCTTTATAGACACCGGCAGCGAAAATGCAATGGGTAATTTTTTGCTTGGCCTCTCTCCGGGGCGCGTCCGGACGCCATCCGCATTGACTTTCTGGCGCTCAACGCCCACCCCGGCGTCCACGGATGCGTTGACAACAGGCGGCGAGGATTCTAAACAAGAAGCAAAGACCGGTATCGGTGGCCGGTTCGAGTTTCAGGAGTTGAGAGCCTCGTGCAACAGTTCGGGCAGTGGTTCAGCGTGCAGACGCCCCTGTTTCAGGGGTTGATGGTGTTTGCCGGTTGTTACCTGCTCGGATGCCTCACCCTCGGTTACTATCTGGTTCGCTGGTGCTCGGGCGTGGATTTGCGCGAGGTGGGCAGCGGCGGCGTGGGCGCGAAAAACGCCGGCCGCGTGCTGGGACGGTCGGGCTTCGTCGTCACCTTGCTGGGCGACATCCTCAAAGGCGCCCTCGCGATCTGGCTCACGAAGCAAGTCGTCCCGGCTGAGTGGTTCGCGACGCTGGCGGTGGTAGCGGTGGTGGCGGGGCACATCTGGCCGGTTCAACTGCGCTTCCAAGGCGGCAAGGGCATCGCCACCACGCTCGGGGCGTTGCTGGTGTATGACTGGGTGATGCTGTTGGTTTGGGGCGGCGTCATGGGGGCATGCTATCTGTTGTTTCGGCGGTTCGTGCTGGCGGGACTGGTCGCAGTTGTGGCTGTGCCCATCGCAGCGGTGGTAACGCGCGGAGCCTTGGTTGATGCGGCCGGCCTGACGCTGTTGGTCGTCATCGTCTGGTTTGCCCACCGCAACAATCTGCGCGAAGAGTTCCTCATCTTTTCCAAGCATTTGCCTCAGACTCGATGAGCACGGACCCGCAAAGCCAGCTTCAGTTCAAAATCGCCAGCGAGGACTGGGAGTTTGAGCAAATTCACCAGCTTAACTACAGGACGTTCGTCGAGGAAATTCCCCAGCACCACGCATCGCCGGAGCGGCGGCTGGTGGACAAGTTCCACGCCGAGAACACCTACATCATTTGCCTCAGCGGGCGGCGCTTGGCGGGCATGATGTGCGTGCGCGCCAAGCGACCTTTCTCGCTCGACCAGAAACTGCCGAACCTCGATTCCTACCTGCCACCCGGCCGCACACCGTGCGAAATCCGCCTGCTGGCGGTGGAGAAGGAGTTTCGCAGTGGCTATGTGTTCCAGGGGTTGATGGCGACGATGGCACGCTACTGCGTCGAGCACGGCCTCAACCTCGCCCTCATTTCCGGCACCACCCGCCAGCAGAAACTCTATCGTCACATGGGTTTTGTTCCCTTTGGCCCGCTCGTCGGCTCCGGCGAGGCTCTTTATCAGCCGATGTATCTGACACAGGAAGCCTTCGAGGAGCACATCGCCGAGTTTCGCACCGCGGCCAACCATCAAGGGCCGCCGCCGATCTGTTTGCTGCCCGGCCCGGTCGGCGTGCTGCCCGAGGTGAGCCGAGCCTTCAAACAAGCGCCGGAATCGCATCGCTCGGAGATGTTCGAGGCCGACGTGCGCATCACCAAGCGGCTGCTGCGCGGGCTGACCCAGGCGGCGCACGCGCAACTGTTGCTCGGCACCGGCACGCTGGCCAACGACGCCATCGCCGCGCAGCTTTCGCTCGACGGACGTTCGGGATTGATTCTCGCCAACGGCGAGTTCGGCGAGCGGCTGGTGGATCATGCGCGACGCTTTGGCCTGAAGTTCGAGGTTGTTGAATCTCCGTGGGGCGCGGCCTTCGATCTTGCGGTCGTTCAGTCGCGACTCCACCGCGATCCCGTCCCCGCCTGGCTTTGGTTCGTCCATTGCGAGACCTCCACCGGCGTGCTCAACGATCTCGACGCGCTCAAAGCCCTCTGCGCGGCGCGCAACGTCCGTCTCTGCGCCGATTGCATCAGTTCCATTGGCGCGGTCCCGGTGGACTTGCGCGGCGTCAGCCTCGCCTCGTGCGTCAGCAGCAAGGCGCTCGGCGCGTATCCGGGCTTGGCGATCGTTTTTCATCAGAACGATATCGCCCCGTCGCCGCGTTTGCCGCGCTATCTCGATGTGGGCGTTTACGCCGCCGGGCGCGGCGTGCCTTACTCGCACTCGTCGAACCTTGTTCTTGCGCTCAAAGCCGCCCTCAAGGCGCGCGACTGGCCAGCGCGTTTTGCGGAGTTGCGCGAGACCTCCGCCTGGCTGCGCGCGCGGCTTTGCGAAGCGGGTTGTGATCTCATCGGGAGTGACGCTGGCCTGTGTCCCGCCGTGACGACTTGGGCGCTCCCGAAGGAAATGAGCGCCGCGCGCGTTGGCTCGGAGCTGGAGCGCGCCGGATTCTTGCTGAGTTGGCGTAGCGAATACCTTCGTCGTCGCAACTGGATTCAGATTTCCCTGATGGGCGCATGGACGCGGCGGGACTTGGAGCGGCTCGTAAACAGCGTGCAGCAACTCTGTTAGCAGACCGGTCGCGGGGCCGGCGTTGGCCGGGCGGATTGTTAATTGCCCAGTCTCTGGAGCAAGGCATCCACCCGCCGCTTCACGTCGTCGTCCATCCGGATGAGGGACGGCCAAGGGCGGGTGTCGCGCTCGCCGGGCAGTTTGTGCGTGGCGTCAATGCCCATTTTGGAGCCGAAACCGAGCGCGGGCGTGGCGTGATCGAGGACGTCCGCGGGGCCTTGGGTCAAGAGAATGTCGCGCGCCGGGTCCACGTTTGCGCAGGCCCGGAAGGCGACCTCCCGCGCATCGCGCACGTTCACATCGGCGTCCACGACAAGGATGCATTTGGTGAACATCATCTGGCCCATGCCCCACAAGCCGTGCATCAGCTTCATCGCATGATACGGGAAGCTTTTCTTGATCGAGACAATGACCAGGTTGTGGAACACGCCCTCCGGCGGCAGGTAGAGGTCCACCAATTCAGGAAAGTTCATCCGAAACACCGGCAAGAACAGCCGCACGCTGGCGTCGCCGAGATGGAAATCTTCCATCGGCGGCCGGCCAACGATGGTGCTCGGATAGATCGCGTCGCGCCGGTGCGTGATGGCCGTGATGTGGAACTTGGGATACGGCGCTGGCAGCGTGTAGTAGCCGGTGTGATCCCCGAACGGCCCTTCCATGCCGGGCGGCTCGCTAGGATCCACGTAGCCTTCGAGCACGAAGTCACAGTCCGCCGGCACCTGCAACGGAATGGTTTCACACTGCGCCATCTCGACCGACCTCTGCCGCAGAAAGCCCGCCAGCATCATCTCGTCCACGCCGTCAGGAAGCGGCGCGGTCGCGCAAAACGTATAGACAGGATCGCCACCGAGACAGACGGCCACCGGCATGCGCTGGCCGGTCTCGACATAGCGCCGACCGTGACGCGCGCCGACCTTGTGCATCTGCCAGTGCATGGCGGCGGTGTTGCGATTCAGTATCTGGATGCGATACATGCCCACGTTGCGCTTGCCGGTGTTGGGGTCGTGGGTGAACACCAGTGGCAGCGTAATGAAGCGCCCCGCGTCCTGAGGCCAGCATTTCTGGATGGGGAGTTTCGCGAGGTCCACCGCGTCATCTTTGAGCACGATCTCCTTGCATGGTCCGCTGCCGGCGCTTTTCGGTTTCGCGTGGCGCAGCTCCAGCGCGGTGCCGAGGAGCCTGATCGCCTCGCCAAAGCTCGTCGGTGGCTTGGCCTTCAGGATCGCTGCCAATTCCCTCGCGCAGTCGTCCACCGTGCGGCCGAGCGCCAGCGACATGCGTTTCTGGGAGCCGAAGGCATTAATGAGCAACGGGAACGAAGAACCTTTGGCCTTCTCGAAAAGCAACGCCTTGCCGCCGCCGCGCGATTTCATTTGGCGGTCGGCGAACTCGGTCATCTCCAGCACCGGGTCCACCTCGAACGGCACGCGCAGCAACTCGCCTTCGCGGTCGAGGCGTTCGACGAACTCTCCTAGCGATGCGTAGGCCATCAGGCAAGCGGTGTCGGTCTGTGGATCAGGTGCAGGAGATTACCTTCGGGATCGCGGAAGAAGACGATCTTCGCGCCGCCGGCGCCTTCTTTGGGTGGTTCGACGAAAGGGACTTTCTTGGCCTGCAACGCGGCGCAAGCCTTCTCAAAGTCGTCCACGCGAATTGCCAAGTGGCGCAGCCCCGGGTCGCCCAACGCCGGCGGGGGTTGAGGCCAGGTTTTCTTGCTGGGGATGATCTCGAACATGCTGCCGTCGTTGCTGGCGAGGAAAAAGGTTTGCGGTTTCTGCTCGCTGGTCCAGACGACGCGCCAGCCCAGCGTGTCCTGATACCAGCGCGCCAGCGCCGCGCTGTCGCGCGCCAGAATGCCGATGTGCTCGATGCCTTGGAACATAGTTTGGATTGCGTGACCAGTGATAAGTGACGGGCGGACTATAGCGCTGCGGCGGGCGGAATCGCCAGCGTTTTGAGCTGTGCAGCACCCTAC
>JAOACV010000273.1 GCA_026417675.1 Verrucomicrobiia bacterium | reverse complement strand
ATTCCGCCAACGTGCTCGCTCGACGGACGTGGTAATGGCCGGCGCAGGACCTGGCGAGGTATTCGCACACCAGATGGGCGTCGCCGCGGTTGTCCTCCACAAGGAGGACCTCGATGGGGCGTAGTGCCCCCGCAAGCGAACGCGCACGCTGTTCAGTTACTTTCGACTTGGAAACAACATCACTCATGACTGCTTTCCCCCTGCTTTTTTTGTTGACTACGTCCCCCCTGGCGCTGAGCGGTCAGCGTCTGAAGGATCTCGGCGACCTTCTCGAACTCCGTGGACTTGTCCAGGAAGAAATTGGCCCCCTGCGCCGTCGCCGAACGGCGGTATAGCGCCTCGGCGTAATTGGTCAGTATGATGACTGTGGGCGCGCCGGCCATGCGCTTGACCTGCCGCAACACCTCCAAGCCGCCGCCGCCGGGCATCCCCAAGTCCAAAACTACTGCGTCAGGCCGGAGCTTCCCGACCGCCCGAATGGTCTCCCCAGTGTCGGCTGCCTCGCCGACAATCTCGACGCGCGAAATCCCCTCCAACAACGAACGCAAACGCCTCCGGATGATTTCCGAATCATCCGCGATCAATACCTTCACAACGTCGGTCTTTGCTTTCATCGCGCCCGACGTTAAACGAAGGGCGCACGAGCACGCTATTGGAGGGATTCTGAAAAGCGTGTCCGAAGGATTCTGACAAGGAAGCTGGACGCGCGGCGTGGCCGAACACTCCAACGTTCAGCCGTGCATCCGCTCTGCTCCTCTGCCTACTCGACCAGCCCCTGCCGCAATGCATACCGCGCCAGCTCCACGTCGCTCTTCAACCCCAGCTTGCCCCGCAACCGCTCCCGATAGGTGAACACCGTCTTCTCGCTCAACGAGAGTTCACCGGCGATTTCCTTGACCCCTTTGCCGACGGCGTTCAGTTTCAACACCTCCAGTTCGCGGTCGGAGAGCGTTTCGGGCGGCAACTGCTTCGGTTCCTTGCCTAGATCGGCGACAACTTTCTCCGCCAAAGCCGGGCTGACGTAACGGCCGCCAGCGACGACCTTCTTCACCGCCGCGACGAGCACCTCCGGCGCGCTCTCCTTGGTCAGATAGCCCGACGCGCCAGCCTTGAGCGCGCGCACGGCGTATTGCTCCTCGGGGTGTATGCTCATCATCAGCACGGGCATCTTGGGCCGCGCCTTCTTGAGGTCCTTCAGAACCTCCAGCCCGCTGCGGCCCGGCATCGAGACATCCAAGACGGCCACGTCCCACCGCTGTCTGGCGGCCAGCGCAACGGCCTCCTGCCCATTGGCCGCCTCGCCGAAACAAGCATCCTCAAATTCATCGGCCAGAATCTGTTTCAGCCCCTGCCGCACCACCGCATGATCATCGGCAATAAGAATCTTCATGGTCAATGGTCAACAGTTCATGGTTGATGCTCGAGGCTTCATGGGTTCCCGTCCGGAACATGCGGCAATGTTGATCTGCCATCAACTATCTTTCTACCCTCGTCGCTGCTCACCCCTCACTCATTACTTTCATAACCACCCTCGTCCCCTTCCCCGGCGCGCCCGCGATCTCCAGCGAGCCGCCGACCGCTGCAGCGCGTTCTTTCATGCCGAGCAGGCCGAGCGACTTCGCCCCGCCGACTTGGTCGGGCATGATGCCCTTGCCATCGTCGCTGATTTCCAGCAGCACGCGACCGGCTTCTTCGCGTAAACCAACACGCACGCGTTTCGCCTCCGCGTGCCTGGCGACGTTTGTCAACGCCTCTTGCAAGACGCGGAACATCGCCGTCGCGCAGGCCGCGCTGAGGCGGGGCGTTTCTGGAACTCTCCCGCCTGCCACTCGATGGCCGCCGCCAAGCCAAGATCGTCGAGGATGCCGGGCCGCAAGTCGGTGCAAATCCGGCGCACCAGTTGGATCGTGGAGTCAATCAGCGCGGCCATCGCTTGCGCGCGCTGCGCCACCATCAGCGCGTCGGCGCCTTCCTTGTGTGCGGCCATGCGCTTGCCCAGCCACGCCGCGTCCATCTTTAGCCCCGTCAACGCTTGGCCGAGCTGGTCGTGCAGTTCGCGCGCGATGGCGGTGCGCTCCTCCTCGCGCACCTGCTGGAGCCGCGCCGCCAGCGCACGCAACGCCTCCTCCGCCTGCTTGCGCTCAGTAATCTCGATCACCGCACCGCGCATCCGTGCCGGCCTCCCGTCCGCGTCGAAGGTGAACTCGCCCCGGCCAACAATCCAGTGGACGCTCCCGTCGGGCCAGACCACGCGGAACTCGCGTGTGAACGGCTCGCGGGCGGCGATGCAGCGGGCAATCTCGGCATTGACGCCCGGCAAGTCTTCGGGATGCACCCGCTCCGCGAACGCTTCATACGTGCCGGGAAACCCGCCCGATTTGAAGCCCCACAGTTCTTCATGCCAGCGCGACCAGGTGATACGGCTGCCCTGCATATCCCAATCAAAGGTGCCCATGTGCGCCGCGTCCAAGGCCAGCCGCAACCGTTCCTCGCTCTCGCGCAGCGCCGCCTCTGTCCGTTTGCGCTCGGTGATATCCCGGCTGACGGTGGCCCAGCCAACGGGCGTGCCGCTGGCGTCGCGGACGCTGAAAAGGTAATAGAACATCCAGATCGGCTCGCCGCTCTGGAAGTGGCGCAAGCGAATCTCCACGTGGCCGTGGCCCTCGCGCATCACGCGCGGGAAGAACTCCTCCGCGATGAATCGCTGGTCCTCCGGAAAAAAATAGTCCTGCACCTTGACGCGGCAAGCGGCCGCCATGTCGGGCAGCCCGACCATGCGGACACCGGCCGGATTCACATAAAGCGGTTTCATGTCGAGGTCGCACATGCCGATGAACTCGCTGCTGCTTTCAGCCAGCATGACGAACTTCTGCCGCTCCGCTTCCGCCTGCTTGTGCTCCGTCACGTCGCGGACGACGGCGAAAATCATCCCCTCGCCGGCCAGCGGAAAGGCGTTCCACGACAGCCAGCGATAGGAGCCGTCACTGCAACGGTAACGGTTCTCGAAGTCCCGCACGACCCGGCCGCCCAGCAGTCCTTCGCCTGCGCGGAGAGTCGCCGCGCGATCGTCGGGATGGACGAAGTCCAGCCACGGCTTCGCTTTCAGTTCCTCGACCGTCCAGCCGAGGGTCTTCTGCCACGCCGGATTGAGTTGCTTGAAGAACCCGTCGAAACCGGCCACGCAGAGCAGATCGAGGGAGTGGTTGAACAGACGGTCCCGCTCCGCCTCGGCCCGTTTGCGATCCGAGATGTCCACGCCGACGCCCACGAGGCAGCGGCGGCCTTCGATCTCCGTGGCCAGACCGGTGAAGTAATAAGGCGTGCGGGTGCCGTCCTTGGAAACAAAGTCTGCCTCCACCGCTGATACGCCTTTGTCAAAGACCTCTCGGATGCGCGAGGCCACCAATTCCTTCTCCGCGCCGGCAAAGAAATCCAGCGGACTCATCCGGGCGATCTCCTCGCCGCCGTAGCCCGTGACGCGCTCGAAGTTCTTGTTCCACCGCAGGAATCGGAGGTTCGCGTCGTAGCAGTAGAGCACGCCCGGCAGGCTGTTGAGCACGGCCTCCAAAAAATCGCGCTCGCGCTGAAGCTCCGCCTCGACCCGCTCGCGCTCCGCGCGTGCGCGCAAGGCGGTGACGCCGTAGGCGAGATCGTCGGCCAGTTCGGTCAGCAGCCCCACTTCCGCGTCGTTGAACGCGTCCGGTTCGGCCGCATAAACCATCAACGCGCCAAACGTGCGATCGCCGCGCTTGAGCGGCAGCGCGAGCGACGACGCGTAGCCGCGCTGGACAGCCGCCGCGCGCCAGAGGCCGTAGGCGGGATCGTCGGGTATGTTTCGTGCGATGACGTGCTCGCCGGTGCGAATGGCCGTGCCCGTCGGGCCGCGCCCGCGCTCGGTGTCAGCCCAGGTGATGTTCACCGTGTCGAGGTAGCCTGCCTCAAAGCCCGCATGCGCGACGGGGCGCACCGACTTGGTTTCGTCCTGTTCCGCAAAACCGACCCACGCCATGCGGTAGCCGCCGTGTTCAACCAGCAGCGCGCAGACTCGCTGGAGCAGCTCCGCTTCGGTCGTGGCGCGCACGAGGACTTGGTTGCACTCGCTAATGACCCTGAGGGCGCGGTTGGTCTTCCGCAACGCGGCCTCTGCCTGTTCGCGATACGCAAGGTCCCGACGAAGCAGCGCCATCTCGCGCCCGCGCCAGAGCAAAATCAGACCCAGCCCGCCCGCTGCCGCAAATGTTATCCCCACAAGTCCCGTCGCCCACGCCCGTTCCCGCATCGGCGCGTAGATTTCCTCTTAGTCCACTTTGGCGACCATGAACCACGGCGAATCCGGCACCGCGCGCACGGCCGCAAGCACGGGCACGCCGCGGTAGTCCAAGCCCTCGCGCGTGCCGACTTGACCGAGCGCCGCCCATACGGCAGGCACATTGGCGCCAGTCAGTGGCACTCGAAACGACAGCGCGGTGTTGGTGCGGTGGCGTAGTTCGTTGAGGAACAGGGCGTCTCCGCCGTCGCGACGCACCAGCAGCGTCTCCGCCGTCTGGCTCGGCACCGGCCAGGACTGGATGAGGGGGTATAGGAACCGGCCCGGATCGAGTTCCAGCAGCAGGACGGCGAGGAGCGGCGGGAACGGCTGCGCGTCCGTTGGGTCGCCTCGCTGAACGCGCGAGCTTTCAGATGCGTGCGGGTTTGGAAGAGCGAAGACGGGGATGGCGAGGTTGAGATGAATGTCGCCGCTGTCACCCCGGTGCAGGTCGGTCATCTGAACGCGCGGATCGCGCAAGACATCTGCGAT
>JAOACV010000272.1:4555-4799 GCA_026417675.1 Verrucomicrobiia bacterium | reverse complement strand
GCACTGGACCTTCGACACGGCACTGGCGTTCACGATGCTCCACGACGTGCGCGTGCGGCCCGGCTACGTCGGCGAATCGTTGCAAAAGATGGCGAGGATTTGGAACGTCATGACCCGCTTCGGCGTCAGCCGAGCCGGCTGGCATCCGTATTGGGAACCCAAGCCGCTCGCGCGCCCGCAGCCGGAGTCGGTCAAGGTAAGCCTCTACTCGCGGGCCGCCGCCCAAGGGAAGACCAGCCGCGCG
>JAOACV010000272.1:0-4545 GCA_026417675.1 Verrucomicrobiia bacterium | reverse complement strand
CGCGTTGCTGGTCGTTTCAAATCTGTCCGCCGACCAGCCCGTGACCGCGCAAGTGCAGCTCGAGCGCGCAGCGTTAAAACTCGGCGCGGGCGCAAAGGCCAGGGACGCGCTGAGCGGTGAGACACTCGGCCTGACCGGTGATTCCCTGACCGTGCCCGTGCCGCCGATGCGGATGCGGATGGTGTGGGTGGAGTAGCGCCGCAGGACCATCGTCCGTGAGTGTGCCCTAGTTCAGAGTGCTGCGGGCGCTCAGCCGTTATTCCATTGCGGCACCCGCACAACGACCGACATTGTGATCGGCGATTTCGCGCAGAAGACCTTCGGCAAGGCCGACGCGACCGGCTTGGATTCTCCCAGCATCGCCAGCCGGACGCTGTCGTTCACTGTCGAGGGCGCCCCGACGCGTATCCAGCGCCTCCTTGTGCGCGAGGTACATCCCGTTTACGATGGCTGCACAGAAACAACCCGTATCCAACCATGAAGACTCTCGCCATCAACCCCAACCCTTCCCTCTCCCGTCGTGGTTTTCTCACCGGCGCGGCCATCGTTGCTGGCAGCGCGTGGGCGCCGGTTATCTCACGAGCGGGCGAAACAAAACCGGAGAATCGAGTCGTGGAACTGCAATCCGCCGAACCGTGGGCGCCGCATCGGAAAGCCGCCCCCGTCACCGAGAAGCGCGGCGATGGATTTGCCGTGGACGCCAACGGCACGCGCACGTGCAGCGGCGGCTGGCAATGGCGCTACGACGGCGTCGCGCCCGGCCAGACTTACGAGATCGCCACCGAGGTCAGCCACGAGGGGATCGCCGTGCCGCGCGACGCGCTGAAGTGCGTCGCCATCTGGGGCGCGCCAAAGCCGAACCAAGAACGGCCCGACGCCATCTGGGACTATCTGTTGCCGAAGGCTGCGGAGGCGGGTCGTGTGCGGTTTTCGCGGCGGATCGTCGCGCCGGAAGACGCCAGCCAGCTTACCGTTCGTTGCGCGCTGCGCTGGACCGCCACGGGCAAGACGCTGTGGCAGCCGCCGCGCGTCTGCGTCGCCAAAGCGCCGCTTGTGAAACGGCCGCCCGTGCGGATTTGCATCGTGACAGGCCACGCGCACGCCCGTCGGGGTCCGTTCAAAACACTCGGCGACAACATCAAGTTTTACGGGAACCTCTGCGAGGCCGCCTGCAAGAAACTCCATCCGCGGCTCATCGTGCTGCCGGAAATCGCGCTGCAATGGGGCGTTCCGGGCAATGCGCTCGACCTGGCCGTGCCGGTGCCCGGCCCCGAAACGGACGCCTTTGCGGCGATCGCGCGCCAACATCGGGTGCGCATCGTAGTGGGATTGTATGAACGCGAGGGCGACGCCGTGCGCAACAGCGCGGTGCTGATTGGACCGGACGGCAAGGTTGACGGACGCTATTGGAAGGTCCATCTGGCCGACGGCGGCGAGGATGTCTCAGGCATCCTCCCCGGCGACAGTTTCCCCGTGTTTGAGACGGAGGTGGGCCGCATCGGCTGCAACATTTGCATGGACACCTCCGCGGCCGAGTCCTCGCGCATGGTCGGGCTTAACGGCGCGGACTTTTTGTTGATGCCGATCATGGGCGACCATCGGGCCGACCGCTGGAGCCGGGGCACGCCCATCTTTAACGACGACCGCTGGCGGGCGATCATGCGCACGCACGCGATGGACAACCAGCTCTGCATGGTTGTCGCGCGCAACAACGCGCAGGGCAGTTGCATCGTGGACCGCAAGGGCGACCTGCTGGCGTGGAACGACGGCGACCGCGATTTCATTGCCGCCGACGTGGCACTCGACGACGGCTATCGCATTTGGCAAGGCGGCTGTTTCCGCGACGTGAACTGGATGCAACGCCGCCCGCATCTCTACGGCGCGTTCATTGATCCGGCCAATGTTGGAAGTTTGAAATGACAGCGCTCGCGGAAATCAAACCGGCGACCGTCTCTTGTAATGACGGCCAATGAGCTTGTCGGCCAGCGCGGGACACATCGCGCAGAACCAGAGGGCGTAGCGCATCCATCCCGGCACATAAACCTCCACAGGTTTTGTCCGCACGGCTTTCGCGATGGCCTGCGCGACGCGCTCGACGGGAATGCGCGATCCGGTGTGGTCGGGATAGTCCTCCGGCAGCCGCGAACGGTCCACATTGCGCGGCATGTCGGTGTCTATGACGCCGGGATACACGGTCGTGAAACGGATGTTGTCGCGCGCCAATTCGATCCGTAAGCCCTCGGTCAACCCGGCCAGGGCGAACTTGGTGGCCGAATACACCGCCATGTAGGGTAGACCGCGCCGGCTCACGCCGGAGCCGACGTTGATGATGTGGCCGCCGCCCTGCGCTGCCATCAACGGCGCGGCGGCCCGCACGGCGTGGACCACGGGCCAGAAATTGGTGTTCATCAGCGCCTCCATGTCGCTCGCCGGCATGGCGAGCACGGGCGCCATGCGCAACACGCCGGCATTGTTAATGAGCACGTCGAGTCGGCCGAAATGACGGTGCGCCGCCTCGACCATCGCGCGGACTTGCTCCAGCACCTGCACGTCAGTGACGAGCGTGAGTGTCTCGGTGCCGTGGCGCGACCTCAGTTCTGACGCCAATTCCTCCAGACGGTCCTTCCGCCGCGCCGCCAACGCCAACCGGCAGCCGGCCGGCGCCAGCGCGCGCGCCGTGGCCGCGCCGATGCCCGCTGAAGCACCAGTGATCAAAACGACAAGCGATGGCTGTTGCATGGCGGCAGTTAGCGCTTCGGATGGCCGACGGCCTGGGCGAGAATCACCTTCTGTTCGGGCCGTAACGGCATCGCTCTGCCCAAGACGGCATGATCCACTGCATGCACGACCGTCGCAAGACCTTCGGAGGCGCAGTAGAGGTAGATGTTCTGGCTGATGAAACCGGTGTCAATGCCGGCGTAGAATTCGCGCTCGCCGGGTTTGGCTTTCGTCAGTCGCGCCAAGTCCGCCACGAAGATAATGCTGACGGGCGCTTCCCTCACGAAGGGCTGGCTGCCGGTTTGCGCGCGGATGTCCTTCGCCAGCACGGGCTGCAACTGGTGTGCTGTCGCGTCGTAGAAAAAAAGTCCCTCGGCCAACGCCACGTAGAGGGCCACCTCCTGTGAGTTCATCGCCGACGGTGCGGTCCGATGGCCGGTTTCGGGCCGGTTGATGCCGAAGCCCGCCCAAAGCAGGTTCGACAGCGTCTGCAGCGACAGCGGTTCGCGGCTGAACTCGCGGGTGCTCTTACGGTCCCTCAGTGCCTGCATCAATGGCCGTCCGCCGACGGTCTGCGGTTGGGGCAGCGCGATGGGTTTGAGTTCCTGTGCCGGCGTGGGCTGAAGAAGCACCGACAAGGAAAGCGCGGGGATAAACAAGCTTCGGATGCTCATAGTGAAACGACGACTTGGCATTTGCGCGGTTTTCACGGGCCGAATCATACGCCTTCAAACGCTTGGGTCCAAGCGCGGTGAACAAGCCTATGTGTTGACGCCCGGGAGTTTCGTGTTTGGCGTCGGCAGGTCGTGCGGGAATTGTACAAGCTTCACGCCGCGCGCGGCCTGACCGTCGCGAACCAAACGGCCGAGGCGACCGTTGAATGATCGCCGGGGCCGTCATGATGGAACGCTTGTTTGCAGACGACCCGCCGACCAAGAAGGATGGACAAAGAAGCAAGAGCCAATCCGTGGCCGGAAGGAAGTGAGAGCTATTGTTGGGACAGACTTGAGAGAGAGTCATCGCAAGCTGCGACAACATGGCGGCAGGAGGAGAAAGTCAAAGCACCAACTGGCAAACCGAAAGCAAATGTTAAACGCACCTGTCCCTAATCGTGTCACTCCCAAACAAGACGACGGTGGTCGTCGCGGGCATGATGGTGCGTTTTTTTCTGCAGACCTTTTTGCCGCGCTACGCTTTCGCGCCGAGGCTGACGATGTCTTTGCCCCTCGCGCTGGATCCAAAAGGCAGGACCCGGACCGCCGCTTCGCCCTCCACCGGACAGCGGTGCTCGCAGATCCCGCACCCGGTGCAGCGCGACGGCTCGACGAATGGACGAAACTCCGCCGGTCCGACCCGCCTCAGTTCAATGGCGTGCCACTGTGGCGGGCAGGCATCCAAACAGATGACGCACCGCTGCCGGCTCGCCCACGGCAGGCAGAGCGTTTGGTCAATCACCGCCAAGCCGATCCGGACGGCCAGCTTCTGCTCCAGCGAAAGCCGGGCAATCGCGCCCGTCGGACACGCCGTGCCGCAGGCCGCGCAATCCGGCAGACACGGACCGATCCGCGGCACGAGCCGCGGACTGAAGGCTGCTTCGAGCCGATCCAGAGCCAGCATCGGCCGCAGGCCGCCACTCGGGCACCCCGCCAGACACGCGCCGCAACCGATGCAGCGCGAGACAAACCGCGCCTCGTCCGCCGCCCCCGGCGGTCGCAGCAACTCCTGGCCGGCACGGGCTTTCGATACCACACCCGCCACGCCGCCCACGACCAAACCGCCGAGACCCAACAGCAGTCTGCGCCGTCCACGATCCAGCGAACGGCCCGC
>JAOACV010000271.1 GCA_026417675.1 Verrucomicrobiia bacterium | reverse complement strand
CCGCAAGCGCGTTCGGAGAACGCGCTCCACCTTGGGACAACACGCCCGGCGCGATCTCCAAACGCAACAGCGCGATGGTGGATCGCGTTCTCCGAACGCGATCAGGCCACGCGGACGACCCCGCAAGCGCGTTCGGAGAACGCGCTCCACCTTGGGACAACGCCCGGCGCGATCTCCAAACGCAACAGCGCGATGGTGGATCGCGTTCTCCGAACGCGATGAGAGCACGCGGAGGACAACAAGCGCGCGCGAGGGCGACGCTTGGCGGGTTGGAGTCATCCAACGCTCAACGGTTCACGCGGGGCATCTTGGAGCCGGGAGCTTTTGGGCGATTGGGGGCGCGCGCCGCCGTTTCCGCGCAGGTCATCGAGCAGCGAATAGACCACCGGCGTCACCACCAGCGTCAGCAGCAGGCAAAGCGCCTGGCCGCCGATGACCACGACGGCGGTGGCGCGGCGTTCCTCCGCGCCGGGACCGCTGCCGAGCGCCATCGGCGTCATGCCGGCGATGAGCGTGAGCGTGGTCATCAGGATCGGGCGCAGCCGGTTGCGGTTGGCCTGCAGGATGGCCGAGAGCCGGTCCATGCCGCGGGCGCGCAACTGGTTCATGTGGTCAATCTGGAGGATGGCGTTCTTTTTCACGACGCCGAAGAGCACCAGGATGCCCAGGGCGGAGTAGAGGTTGATGGTCTGATTGGCGGCCCACAGCGAGATCAGCGCGAACGGCACCGACAACGGCAGCGACAGCAGGATGGTGAACGGATGCACCACGCTCTCGAATTGGGAGGCGAGGATCAGATACATGAACACCACCGAGAGAACGAACGCCCAGACGAACTCGCGGAAGGTGGTCTCCAGTTCGCTGGCCCGGCCGGAGACGCGGGTGGAGTAGGCCGGCGGCAGGTTCATCGAGGCGACCTCGGCGCGCAACGCGGCGATGCGGTCGGCCTGCGCGTAGCCGGGCGCGACCGCCGCGCGCAGGCTGACCTGCCGCTGGCGATCGAGCCGGTCAATTCGCGACGCGGTCTGGGTGGACACCAGCCGCACGACGTTGTCCAGCCGCACCAAACCGCCGCTGGCGCGCGGCACAAACAACCGGGCGATGGCGTCGGAGGTGGCGCGGTCGCGCTCGCTCAGCCGCACCTGCACGTCGTAGGACTCGTTCATCGTCTCGTCCTGGAAGCGCGAGACGCGCGGGTCGCCGCCCACCATGATGCGCAACGCCTCGGCGATGTGTTTGGTGTCCACGCCGAGGCGGGCGGCCCGCTCGCGGTCTATCTCGACGCGCAATTCGGGTTTGTCGAGCTTCAGCGTCGTGTCGGCGTCCAACAGGCCCAGTTGGGGCGCTTTCAGCCGCAGCGCCTCGGCGTAGGCCGCCAGCGCGTCCAGATCGGGGCCGAGGATGGAGAAATCTATGTCGTAGTTCGGCCCGCCCAGGCTGAAGGTCTGCGGGTTGCGAATCTGGGCGCGCAATTCGGGGAACTTCTTCAGGCGCCGCCGCACTTCCATGGCCACGTCGCGCTGGGAGTAGTTGCCTTGGAACGCGCGCCAGGGCGGCCACTGCCAGAGCCGATTCCACGAGAAAACCCGCTCGGAGTGCGGAACCAGGCGCACAGTGAACCGGGCGTTGTTGACGCTGCCCAGAAACCGCGAGCCGCCGAGCGTGGCCAGCACGTGCTGCACGCCGCGCGTCGCGCGCAGCTCCGCCTCGACGCGGCGGGCCGCGTCATCCATCGCCATGAGGCTGGTGCCTTCGCGCGCCGTGATGCTGAGTTCGAACTCGCCCTCGTCCACGTTGCTCGGCACGTATTCCTGCAGGACCACCCGATAGAGCGGCGCGGAGGAGGCGATCACCGCCAGCGCCAGCAGCGCCACCAGCGCGCGATGCGCAAGCGCCCAGCGCAACAGCCCGATGTAAGACGAATCGAGCCGCCGGTAGAAGCCGCGCCGGGACCGCGGCGTCGCCGCCCCGTCATCGCTGCCGACCGCCCCCGCGGCGCGCAGCAAGCGCGCGCTCATCATCGGCGTCAGCGTGAAGGAGACCAGCAGGCTCACCATCACCGCCACGGCGGCGGTGATGCCGAACTGGAAGAGGAACCGGCCGGAGATGCTCGACATGAACGAGACGGGCACGAAGATGACCACGAGGCTGAAGGTGGTGGCCATGACCGCCAGCGCGATCTCGCCCGTGGCCTCCCGCGCCGCCTCAAACGGCGTCTTCTTCTTCTCCTCGACGAAACGGAAGATGTTCTCCAGCACGACGATGGCGTCGTCAATGACGATGCCGACCATCAGCACCAGCGCCAGCATGGTCACGCTGTTGAGCGTGAAGTGCATCGCCTTCATCATGCCGAAGGTGGCGATGACGGAGCAGGGGATGGCCACCGCGGCGATGATCATCGCGCGCCAGTTGCGCATGAACAACAGCACCACCAGACAGGCGAGGAGGCTGCCGACGATCAGATGGCGCGTGATCTCATGGAGCGCCTCGTAGATGTAGCGCGACTGGTCGCTGAACACCTCCAGCTTCACGTCCGACGGCAATTGCGCGCGGACGAACTGCAGCCGCTGCTTCAACCCCTCGATGACGGCCACCGTGTTGGCGCCCGACTGGCGGCGCGCCTCCAGCGTGACCGTCGGTTCGCCGTCCAGCCGCGCGAACGATCGCTGCTCCTTCGCGCCGTCCTCGGCCCAACCGATGTCGCGGACGCGGATGGGCGATCCCTTGCGCGTGGCCACGACCAGGTCGTTGAACGCCCGGCCTTCGGTCAGCCGTCCCATCGTCCGCAGCGTCAGCTCCCGCAGCGAGGAGGTGACGAACCCGCCGGGGATGTTGGCGTTCTGGCGTTCGACCGCCTCGCGCACGGCGGTGATGGGAATCTGATAGGCCGCCAGCCGGTCGGCGTCCACCCAGACGTTGATGGCGCGCTGCAGGCCGCCGAGGATTTCGACCTCGCCGACGCCGAAGGAGCGTTCAAGCTGGACCTTGACGATCTTGTCGGCGATCTCGGTCAGTTCCCGCTGCGAGCGATTGCCGGAGAGCGTGAGCGTCAACACCGGCGACAGGTCGTTGTCCGCTTTCGCGATGATCGGCGGATCGGCGTCGCGGGGCAGGTCGCGCAGCACGGTCGCCACGCGGTCGCGCACATCCTGCGCGGCCGTGTCAATGTCGCGATACAACTCGAAGGTCACGATCACCAGCGAGACGCCGGCCCCGTTGATGGAGCGCAGCTCCTTGATGCCCTCGATGGTGTTGACGGCCTCCTCAATGGGCCGCGAGACCTCGGTTTCCATCTCGGCGGGCGAGGAGCCGGGCACGCGCGTGGTGATGCGGACCACCGGCAGGTCCACGGCGGGGAAACGGTCCACCTCCAGCTTCATGTAGCTGGCCGCGCCGACGACGACCAGCGCGAGGATGAGCATGGAGGCGAAGACAGGCCGGCGAATGCAGATGTCGGCGAGCTTTTGCATCGGCCTTTACCGGGCGGCGGCCCGCCAACCGCGGGCGCGATGTTGTGGAGGAGGCGCTGGCATCGGGACCTTCACGGCGCGGCCACCGTCACGGGATCGCCCGTGCGCAGGTTGCCGGGGTTCAGGACGACGAGGTCGCCGGGTTTCACGCCCGACACGATTTCCACCCAGTCGGCCCCGCGCCGGCCTGTGGTGACGTTCTTCTCGACCGCCTTGCCATCGCCAACGGCGATCACTTTTTCAAACCCCGCGAAGGTGATCAGCGCGTCGGGCGGGACGGCAACGCCCTGGTCGCGCGGGTTGGTCACAATGTCGGCGCGCACAAACGCCCCGGGCCGCACCAATCCGCCGCCGGGCACATCCGCCTCGACAATCAGCATCCGGCTCTGTTCGCTGATGGACGGGCTGAGGCGCGAGAGCGCGGCGGAATAAACGTTGGTGTCGCCCTCAATATGAAAGCGCGCGGTCTGGCCCGCGCGCACGCCGATGGCGTCGCGCTCCGGCACCTCCAACCGCAGCCGCAGCAGATCGGTGCGCACCAGCGTCACCACCGGCGCGCCGACGGTGATGTATTCGCCGACGCTGGCGTGGCGGGTCTCAATGGCGCCCGCAAACGGCGCGCGCAGCGTCGCGTCGGCGAGTTGCTGGCGGGCCAGGTCAAGCTCCGCGCGGCGCTGGGACAACGCGGCCTGGCGCGAGCGGGCCTCTTCCAGGGCCTTCGTCAGGCGGTTGCTGGCCACCTTGAAGGTGGCCTCGGCGGAATCGAGGTCGGAGGCGGAGGCAATGCGTTGTTTCTCCAGCGCCATGATCCGCGCGCGGTTGTGCGTGGCCTCCTCCAGGACGGCGCGGGCCTCGCGCACCGAGCTGCATTCCTCGATGTTGACCACATCGTTGGCGCCTTCGATGGGCAGGCCGAGCGCCGCGCGGGCTTGGGCGAGCGCCGCGGCGGCTTGTTGAACGCGCAATTCATAGTCCCGCGGCTCAAGCTGCGCGATGACGTCGCCCTGCTGGACGACGCTGCCGAGGTCCACCGCGATGCTCTGGAGCCGGCCCGCCACCTTGATGGTCAGCGTCGCGCGTTCCAGCGCCGCCAGCGAACCGGTCGCGGCGATGGCGCGCTCCATCGGCCGGACCTCCGCCCGCGCGACGCGGACGGCGCGCGAGCCGGCCGGGGAAGCGCCCGCGCGACCGGCGGCCTCCGGCTTCGAGCAGCCGGCGGGCAATGCCGCCAGCGCGGGCGCAAACGCCAACCAGAAGATGCTGCGTTTCATCAGCGCGCAGATTAGCGGAATCCTGTGGGACAATTCCATAACGAAAGGCGCATCGTGCCAATG
>JAOACV010000270.1 GCA_026417675.1 Verrucomicrobiia bacterium | reverse complement strand
CTCCCACACCGCGTCGCTCTCGACGATCGAACTGTCAGCGACGGTGACAACGGTTGAAATCGGCGACACGGTCTGGTGCGGCCAGAACTTGACGGCCACCGAGACGGTCAGCGCGATGAGAACCACCGCGGCCGCCTGCCATAGTGCCGGACGCAGCCGCCCGAAGACCTCCCACAGCCTCGGTCGCCGCCGCGCCGCTTCCAAGACGGCGCTGATGGTGTCGCGCGACGGTTGCGGCGACGGCTCGCGACGGAACTCCTCCAGCGCCGCGCGGGACGCTTCCGCCGCGCGACGGCACTCGGCGCACAACGTCAGATGCGCCTCCAGTTCGACCGTTTCCGCAGCGGTGGTCTCGTCATAGAGTCGCAGCGTCATCAGTTCGTTCGCTCGCTCGCAAGTCATCACTCGGTCACTCCATCCGCTTCCAGTTCCTTCCGCAGATGTTTCAACGCCGCGGACATGCGCCAGAGCACGGTGCCCAGCGGCGCGTTCGTCAGCGCGGCGATTTCCTTGAAGCTCATGCCGCTGATCTCCCGCAGCAGGAACACCTGCCGCAGTTGAGGCGACATGCCGGCCAGCGCGGCTTCGACCCGACCCATCATCTGACGCCGGTCGGTGTTCTCTGCGGCGCTGGGTCCCTCGGCCTTCAATTCAGCGGTGGATTCCTCGTCGTCCACCGACACGCTCGCCCAGCGCTTGCGCCGGCGCAGCGCGTCCAAGGCCAGCCGGTTCGCGATGGTGAACAGCCATCGGCTGAACTTCTGCTCGGCCCGGTAGCGTCGCGCCTCGCGGACGACCCGCAGCCAGGTTTCCTGGAACAGGTCTTCGGCCAACGCGCGATCGCCGACCATGCGGCAGAGGAACCCGAAAAGGTTCGATTGGTGCCGCGCCAGCAGCAGCTCAAACGCCGTCGTGTCGCCATCCCGATACGCTTCAAAGAGCTGGTCATCGGAGCGTTCCACGCTCGTCACCGGCTTTAACGGTTGGTCGGGCATTTTATTGGCGGGAAGTTGCGCCGCGAGTATAGCGAATCGCGCGCGCTTGAAAACGCCGCCGTGGAGGCGGCCGTTTTGGCCGCGAGGTTCGTTCTTGGGCGGCACAGTCGCGCATGGCGCCTGAGACGCGCGCCCCTGCACCGGAACTGTTGCTGCTCGTAATTTCGACCTGCCTCAAATTTCCGGCGTCACCAGCGGGACTTTGCCGGCGCGCAGCGCGGCGGCACGCGAGCGGATAAGTTCCTCGTCGAGCAGGTAGGACAGGATCGGGGTGTAAAGCTCCGGTTCCAATAGGAACGAGTCGTGGCCCTTCTCGGAGTGGACGGTGACGTAGCGATGGTCAATGCCGGCCCGCTTGATGGCGTCCACAATCTCGAATTGTTCCTCCGGCCAGAAGCACACGTCGGAGTCAATCGAGAAGACGAAGTAACGGTGTTTCGCCTCCGCCGACGGGCCGAAGGCCTCGACGATGTTGCCGTCGCCATAGGTCTTGGCGAGGTCGAACGTCTGCCACGCGGTGAGGATTTTCACGTAGCTGTTGGCGTCGAATCGCTTGGCGAATTTCTTGCCCTGATGCAGCATGTAGGACTCGATCTGGTGCCGCATGCGGTAGCCTTTGAGGTCGCCATTGGCTTGCACGACGTGGCCCTTGGCGCGCTCGTGCATCAGGTCGAGCGACACGAACGTCTTGTGCGCGATCATCCGCGCCAGCACGACGCCCTGATAGGGCCGCGGGCCGTCGTAGTAATCGCCTCGGTTGAAGTTGGGGTCTTCCTGCAACGCGAAGAGTTGCTCGAAGTTGTGGACCCGCGTCAGGTTCGGCACCCGCACGCCGGAGGCGATGGGGATGACGAGCTGCACGCGTTCGGGGAACTGGATGGCGAGGTCCATCGCCAACATGCCGCCCATCGAGCCGCCGGTGACCGCCAGCAGTTTCTCGATGCCGAGATGGTCGAGTAGCCGAATCTGCGAGCGGACGATGTCGCCGACGGTGATGTCGGGGAAGCGGCTGCCGTAGGGGCGCCCCGTCTCCGGTTCGATGGAACCCGGCCCGGTGGAGCCGTAGCAGCCGCCGAGGTAATTGGCGCACACGACGAAATACTTCTCAGTGTCGAGCGCCTTGCCGGGGCCGATGAAACCGTCCCACCAACCGACGTGGCATTCGTCGGTCCAGAGCGGGTTGTTCTCGACGTCGGTGTTGACGCCCGCCGCGTGCTGGCTGCCGCTAAGAGCGTGAAACACCAGCACCGCGTTGTCACGCTCCGGGCTGAGCCTGCCGTAGGTCTCGTAAGCAAGCCGCACGCGGCTCAGGGTCGCCCCGCTTTCGAGTCTGAAAGGCTCTTCGCGCGACCCGAACTCGAGGAATTGGGATTGGACCGCACCGATGTCGCTCACTTCGCGGACGCCTCCAATGCCCGATCAATGTCTTCCAGGATGTCGTTGACGTGCTCGATGCCGACCGACAAGCGCACCAGTTCGGGCGTGATGCCGCCGGCGAGCTTTTGTTCGTCGCTGAGCTGCGAGTGCGTCGTCGTCCACGGATGGATGGCGAGGCTTTTGGCGTCGCCGACGTTTGCCAGATGGCTGAAGAGCTTCAGGCTGTCTATGAACTTCTGGCCGGCTGCCGCGCCGCCCTTGATGCCGAAAACCACCATGCCGCCGAAACCGCCGCGCAGATACTTCCGCGCGTTGGCGTGGGTCGGATGGTTCGGCAGGCCGGGATATTTCACCCACTCGACCCGCTTGTGCGTCTCCAAGTGTTTGGCCACCGCGAGCGCGTTCTCGCAGTGCCGCGGCACGCGCAGGTGCAGCGTTTCCAACCCTTGCAGGAACATCCAGGCGTTGTCGGGCGAGATGCACGCGCCGAGGTTGCGCAGCGGCACGACCCTCATGCGGATGATGAACGCAATCGGCCCCAGCGGCCCCAAGTCGTGCGCGAACCGCAGCCCGTGGTAGCCGGCGTCGGGTTGATTGTAGAGGGCGAACTTCGGGTCTTTCCAGTTGAACTTGCCGTCGTCCACCACCACGCCGCCGATGCCCGTGCCGTGGCCGCCCATCCATTTGGTCAGCGAGTTGACCACGATGGTCGCGCCGTGCTCGATGGCGCGGAAGAGGATCGGCGTCGTGAACGTCGCGTCCACCACCAGCGGCAGGTTGTGCGCCCGCGCGATGTCGGCGATGGCGTCGAAATCCGGCACGTTGAGCGCCGGGTTGCCGCACGACTCGATGAACAGCAGCCGCGTCCTGGGCGTGATGGCCTTCGCGAAGTTTTCCGGTTCGAGCGGGTCCACGAACCGCGTGCGGATGCCCAACTGGGGATGGATCGCGTCGAACTTCGTGTAGGTGCCGCCGTAGAGGTCGTTGGCCGAGACGATCTCGTCCCCCGCCTGCGCGATGTTGATGACGGTGTAATGGATCGCCGCCGTCCCCGACGCGAGCGCGAGGGCCGCCGCGCCGCCTTCGAGCGCCGCGACGCGCTTCTCCAGCACGTCGTGCGTCGGGTTCATCAGGCGCGTGTAGATGTTGCCCAGTTCGCGCAGTCCGAACAGCGCTGCCGCGTGCTCGGTGTTGCGGAAGACGTAGGACGAGGTGCGATAGACCGGCACGCCGCGCGAGAGCGTGGTCGGGTCGGGCGTCTGGCCCGCGTGCAAACACAAGGTTTCGATGCGGTAGCTCATAGGGAGATTGGTTGATGGTATTTCTAGTATGAGTTCGGCCCGCTGTCCAACTCGGCGAAGGCGCCGAAGCAAGCCGGCCCAAGGCGAGCGAGGCCGCGGGCGCGCCCTTGGCCTGCATGATCGTTGTCCGTTCGTGCGGGGAGATGGGCCGACACTTTGAGCTGCGCCGGGGAAAAGTCAGTTGATTCCAGACCCGTCTTGGCTAGACTCCAGTCGTGAGCACTGAGGCATTCAAGGAAAAAGTGGTGGCGCGGCGACGTAGAAGAACCGAACCTGCGGTTGGACATCCAGTATGCGGCCGGGGTCTGTTCGGACGCGGCGGCTCGGCCGGGAAACCGCAGACCGTGCGATGAAACCTCGTAACCGCAAGTCGTGGGAAGAAACTGCGCTCATTCTTGCGGAGACCATCGCGCGGTGCCGGTCGCAGGACCCTTACATCCAAGTGGGGGCGTGCGCGGTGTTGCACGACAACTCGGTGAGCTTGGGCTACAACGGGCCGCCGCCGAAGATCGAGATTGACTGGTCGGACCGCGACATCCGGCTGGCGCGGATCATTCACGCCGAGGTCAACGCGCTGCGCTCGGTCGGCCCTGGCCAGTGCAAGTTCCTGGCCGTTACGCTGCTGCCCTGCCGCAGTTGCATGGCCTTCATCGCCTCCAAGGGCATCAAGCGAATCGTCTTCCGCGACGTTTACAAGCGCGACAAAATGGCCTTCGTGCTGGCCAAGGAGTTCGGCATCGAGCTGGTGCGGATTCCGAGGAAGCGCTGACCGGCACTGGCGCTTGCACAGCCGGTTCGGGTCCCCGCCCGAGCAGGGCGAGGCTAAAGCCATCCGGGGAGGCTGCGGTCAGGAGTTCGGCGCCAATCATGCGCTGCATGGGCGGGGCAGTCGTTGGGTTTCCGTCTTGGTGATCCCCATGCCTGACGGCCCTCAATCTCTTTGGACCGGCCCCCAAATTCCAAGATGTTTCCGAAGCTTGCGACTCCGGAGAGCCGCTCACTGGCCCTCCCGGACCCAATCGTAGGCAACGCGCGCCAAGTCTTGGGCGTCTTTGCACTTCAGTTTTTGCCGGATGTGGACGCGGTGGGTTTCGACCGTCTTGGGGCTGAGGTTCATCTTGGCGGCGATTTC
>JAOACV010000026.1 GCA_026417675.1 Verrucomicrobiia bacterium | reverse complement strand
GGCAGTTTCTATCCCCCGCCGGCGACGGCGCTGTTGGTGGCGTTGTTTCCCGACCGGCCGGGCCAGGCGCTGGGCCGCGCGGGCGTGGGCGCGGCGTTTGGCTTTTTCATCGGGCCGATGTATGCGGGATGGCGCGCTGACGCGGTGGGCTGGCGGCAGCCGTGCCTCGAATTGGCCGGTGCCGGCATCGTGGCCGCGGTGTTGTTCGAGGCGTTTGCCCGCGAACCGCACGATGCGCGGCACCGGCTGGCGCGCGCGCCGGAGCATCGCTCGCGACGGGCATGGGGCACGCTGCTGGCGGTGGGGCTGGTGGCGGTGGCGTTCAGCCTGCGCGATTTCGGCGCGAGCGGCGTGACGACGCTCAGTTCGCTGTTTCTCCAGCGCGTCCATGAGTTCAACGCGCGCACGACGGGCTTCTATCTCGGCCTGATGTATTTGATCGCCATGCTGAGCAATCCACTGCTCGGCTCGATGAGCGACCGCGGACGGTTCCGGGCGCTCGGCGGCGTGGTGGTCGGCGCGGCTTTGTGCGCGGCGCTGGTGCCGTGGCTGCCGCGCTCTTGGATCTGGGTCGGGTTGTGCGTATATGGGTTCCTGATCCTGGGAAGTTTTCCGATCACCGAGGCGGCATTGATGGAGAGCGTGCCGGACGCGTTGCGCGGGCGGGCGTTCGGCATGTTCATCACCGTCTGCGGCGTCATCGCGAGTCTCGCGCACTGGGCGATGGGCGCGGCGGCGGACTGCATTGGCCCGCGCGCCCTGACGCCCGCCAGTTTCGGGCCGTGGTTCGCGTTGCTGGGCGCGTTGATCGCCCTTGGCGTGCTCGGCGTCCCCGCCATCCGGTGGCTGCGGGGGCGCGCCGCGCCGGGTGGCTTGCGTTGACGCGGCGGCGCGGATTGATAAGATTGCCGCGTGAAGGAAACGGTCAAAGTTGTCGGCAGGCGACTGGATACAACGGCCACGCCGCCGAACCCGCGTTTGTGGTGAGCGATGCCGGCGCAAGATCCATTGCTCCGTGTGAGCGCGTTGCTAAGTGAGGTGGGCGCCAAGTATCTGATTTGCGGCGAGCAAGCCTGCATTCTGCACGGGTTGATCAGGACCACCGAGGACGTGGATATCCTTGTGGAAGAGAAGATTCCATATCTCGGTTTGCAGGCGCTCATTGCCAGCAAGGAGACTTGTCGCCAGCAGGACCAGGTGGATGTGGCGCGCCTGCGGCAACTGGCGCAGCGGTAACCCCGCCGTTTTCAACCTAAATCACCGCGATGCGACAAGCACTGCTCATCCACTACCACGAAATCGCCCTGAAGGCGGGCAACCGGAGCTTCTTCACGGGGCGACTGAAGCGGAACCTCGCGGCGGCGCTGGAAGGACTGGCGGTCGAGCGCATCGGCCATCCGGAGGGTCGGATCGTCGTGTGGCTGAAACCGGACGCGCCGGTGGAACCGGCCATCGAACGCATCCGGCGCGTGTTTGGCGTGGCGAATTTTTCGGTCGCGCGCGAGACGGGACGCGAGCTGGACGACATGGTGGAGGTCGCTTGGGGGATGCTGCGCGAGCGGCCGTTCGGCTCGCTGGCGGTGCGCGCCAAGCGCGCCGACAAGACGTTCCCGATGAACAGCATGGAATTGGAACGCCGGCTCGGCGGCGCGCTGATGGCGCGGGCGCGGGCGGCGTTCGGGCCGCAGGTCAGGGTGGACCTCGACGCGCCAGAGCGGACGTGCTTTGTGGAGATCACCAGCGGTCCGTCGTTGATCGCGGTGGACAAGCAGCCGGGACCGGGCGGCATGCCGGTGGGCACGGCCGGGCGCGTGATGTGTCTCTTGAGCGGCGGGTTTGACTCGGCGGTGGCGGCGTGGTTGATGATGAAACGCGGCGCGAAGGTGCTGTTCACGCATTTCCACGCCACGCCGGAACGCGCGGGCCGGTCGTCGGCGCCTGTGGCGCGCGAGCTGGCGCGGCGGTTGACCCCTTGGCAGTTCGGCTCGCATCTCTGGCTGGTGCCGTTTGAGGAAATCCAGCGTCACATCGTCGCCAAGGCGCCGTCGCAGTTCCGGATCATCCTTTATCGGCGGATGATGCTGCGAATCGCGGAGCGGCTGGGCCGGCGGAATCGCTGCCTTGGCCTAGTCACCGGCGACAGCCTCGCGCAGGTCGCCTCGCAAACGTTGCACAACCTCCAGAGCGTCAACGAAGTGGCCCGCTTGCCGGTCTATCGGCCTCTGATCGGTTTCGACAAGGAGGAAATCATGCAACTGGCGCGCCGGATCGGCACCTACGATGTGTCGTCGCAGAAGTTTGAGGATTGTTGCCCGCTGTTCATGCCGAAATCGCCGATCATCCACTCGCAACTCGATTCCGTCGCCGCCGCCGAGAGCGCGCTCGACATCGAGGCTCTGGTGAAAGTCGGCGTGGATGGCGCCAAGCTGGAGCGGTTCCACTACAAGACTGGCGAGGTCGTTGCCGGCCCCGCCACTGACGAAGCGGAGGAACCCGAGACCGCGCCGTGAAGGAGGCACCCTATATCGTCAGCGCGTGTCTGGCCGGCGTGAACTGTCGTCACGATGGCGGCAACCGGCTCGATCGGCGCGTGGCAAGGCTTGTGGCCGAGGGTCGCGCGATTCCCGTCTGCCCGGAGCAGCTCGGCGGAAGGCCCACGCCGCGCGCCGCGTCCAATCTCGCTGGCGGGACCGGGGCGGACGTCCTCGACGGCCGCGCCTGCGTCGTGGACGTGACGGGGCGCGACGTGACCGCAGAGTTCATCCGCGGCGCGCGCGAGACGCTCCTGATCGCCCGGACGGCGGGCGCAACGCGCGCGATCCTCAAGGAGAACAGCCCGTCCTGCGGCGTCAAACGAACCTACCTGCTCGACGCCAGCGGCAGACCTGGTCGCGTCGAGGGCCAGGGCGTGACAACAGCCCTCCTCTCGCGCGAGGGAGTGCGCGTGATTTCGGAAGATGAACTTTGACTGCCGCGCGAGCGTGGCGCCGACTAGCCGGCCTTCAAACCGGCGGTCCGGCTTCGGGCGCTTTTCGCCTTGGCGGGCGCGGCCTTCCGCTTAGCCAGCGTTTGGCTCACCGCTTCGGTCAGCTTGGAGGGCGCGACCGGCGCGGCTTGTTGCAGTTCCTTCTTCAACTCCGCCTCGGCCTGCAGCCAGTCGCTTTCAGCGTTGCCATGTTGGCCCCCGCGGGACAGCCAAATCTCGTAAGCGCGTTTTGCGATTTGTTCTTGCGTTATCATTTATGGTTTCTCCTCAGTTTCTGTGCTTTTTATGGCAGAATCCTGTTGGTTTCTTCAGTTCACTCCGCTGGCGTGCCGACGGGTCATTTTGGGCGCGGCGCAAAGCATCCGCTCGACTTCTTCCAAACTCTTTTTGACCTCGGCCTCGGCTTGGAGCCAGTTGTCCAGATCGCGTCCAGCCTGAGCGCCGTGCTCAAGGTAAATCTCACGGGCACGCCGGGAGATCAGGTCTCGTTCAATCGCCCGCAGCCATGTTTCCACATCACGCTCAAGCGGCCGGCGGGCCGATCGGTCTGCGCCCAAGCGCCCGGAGGTCTTCCGTCCGGTATTTGTCGTTTTCATGTTTGCTATCCTGTTCAGTGTCATAGAAAAACGAGTGCTTGTTTGTTGCACTGGGATCCACCTCGTTCAGGCGGAAAGTTTGGCTGGACTATAGCAGCAAAGGGCGGGAATGCAAGCTCACGGCCTTGAGTTTAACAGACTCTTTTCCAGGATGTTACGGTGCCGTCGCCCCGCGAATCTAAAGCAACCGCCGCTGGTCAAACCGCCACAGGCCTCCTCGGCGCGCTTCGGCCAAGGCTGCCCGGAACTCTCCCACGGTGATGGGGCGCGCAATGTCACGCAAACGGCCCATCTCGTCAGCCCCGCCCACGCCGCCAGCGGGGTGGTATTGGGCCATGACGTTGATGTAGGTGTCGGGCGAGAGCGTCTCGGCCAGCCAGCGGGCGATTTCGCCCGTGCCGGCCAGGCCGTTCGGCATGACCAAATGCCGCACCAACACGCCCCGTCGGGCCAGACCGTCGTCATCGAGTTGCAGCATGCCCACCTGGCGGTGCATCTCCTGAAGGGCGCGGCGGGCGACTTCGGGATAGTCGCGGGCCTTCAGCAACCGCTCCGCAACATCGGGATCCCACAGCTTGAAGTCCGGCATGTAGATGTCCACCACGCCGTCAAGCAGCCGCAGCATCTCCAACGCGTCGTAGCCGCCGCTGTTATAGACGATTGGCAGCTTCAACCCATGCTCCACCGCAATCACTAAGGCCTCCAGCGCCTGAGGCACCACATGCGTGGGCGTGACCCAGTTGATGTTGTGGCAACCGGCGCTTTGCAACGCGAGCATCAGCTCCGCCAGCCGTTCCGGCGGCACGTCGCGCCCTTCGCGCCCGTGGCTGATCTCCCAGTTCTGGCAGAACACGCAGAGCAGGTTGCAGCCGGAAAAGAAAATCGTTCCCGACCCGCGCCAGCCGCGCAAACAATCCTCCTCGCCGTGATGCGGGAAACAACTCGCCACGCGGGCCTGACGCCCGATGCCGCAAGCGCCCGCTTCGCCGCGCAGCCGGTCGACCCCGCACGCGCGCGGACACACGCGACACTTCGCCAGCGCCGCCGTCGCGGCCGCCGCGCGCCGTTTCAGTTCGCCCGACGCAGCCAGCGCCACGTAGGACGGATCGTTTCTCTGTTGCGCGCCCATCGCCGACACGCTACGAGCCGGCACTGGTTGTGGCAAGCGCGGCGCGAGGCCGATTTCCGGCAAATCGGCCTCGACGCCCGCGGCGGATTGCGCTACAAGGCTGGCGCATTTCAAACACGGAACATCATCATGAAACTCGGACTCGCCACCAACGGATTCAACAGCCTCACCAACGACGAGATGGCCCAGCTTGCCGCCGCGGCCAAACTCGACGGCGTGCAGTTGTTCTTCTGCCAGAAGGACTCCAACTACTGGAAATACAACGGCCGGTTCGACACCGCGCCGCTGACGCCGGAGGAATGCCACCGCATCGCGCAGGCTTATCGCAGCCGGCATCTGGAGTTCTACGGCCTCGGCGTCTATACCAACCTCATCGAGCCAGACGACGCCGAGCGCGAGAAGAACATCCAGTTCTTCGCCGACATGATGCGCATCGCCCGCTCGATGGGCATCCGCATGGTCGCCACCGAGAGCGGCTCAATCATCGTGCCCGGCAAGGGGCGCGACCTCAGCGCCTCGCTTGATGAGCGCGCCTACCCGCGCCTATTGGACGCGACGCGCAAACTGATCCCGTTCGCCGAGAAACATGACGTGGTCATCGGCTTCGAGCCCTACTTCCAAGACCTGCTCGGCTCGGCCACTGCCACGCGTTATTTCATGGAGGACATCAACCACCCGCTCGTCCGCGTCCAGCTCGACCCGGCCAATCTGCTGCCGCACAACACGCTGGAAGAAATGTTTCAGGCGCTCGCGCCCTACATCTGCGCCCTGCACGCCAAGGACCGCAAGCTGCACGTCACCAAGGGCGTCGCCGCCGGCGAGGGCGATGTGGACTACCGCAAATACATCGCCCTGGTCCGCCAATACTGCCCCCACCTGCCGCTCATCGCCGAATACGTCAATCCGAAGACCTACGAGGCCGCATTGAAACACCTGCGATCCTTCCTCTGATTCTTCCAGCGCCAAGACGTCGCACAGAATCGCAGGCCGCCACATGATGGCTGGCCTACGGTTTGTCGCCCTTCTTCCACTCCAGCACCTGCCCGTCCTTCAACAACCGCTCGCGCAGCTTCGCGTAATCCACCTGCTGCACCGGCACGCCGTCGTCCAGCGCGAGGCAGGCGGCGGTCGCGGCCGACTGGCCGAGGATCATGAACACCGGCTCCATGCGGATGCTGCCGAAGGCGATGTGCGAGCTGGAGACGCACACGGGCACAAGCAGGTTGTCGGCCTGGCCGCGCTTCGGCACCAAGGCGCCGTAGGCGATCTCGTAGGGGCCTTTGGTGGAAACGCCGATGTCGCCCTCGTTCTGCACGTGACCTTCGGGCGTGATGTAACGCTGCACGTTGTGCGAGTCTATCGTATAGCTGCCCATGCCGACCGGCTGCGGCGTCGGGCGCTTTTTCAGCAGTTCGTTTTCGGTCATCACATAACTGCCGATCATCCGTCGCGCCTCGCGGATGTAGAGCTGGTGCGGCCAGCCGCCGTTGTCGGTGAACTCGTCCTTGGCCAGCCCCCACCGGCGCATGGCATCCTGCACGTCCTTCGGCACGCGCGGGTCGTTGGCGATGAACCACATCAGGCCCTTTTGGTAGGTCTCGTGCTCGCGGATGATCTCACGCCGGCGCTCGTAGCTCGCCTCCGGGTAGTCGTAGTTCATGCCGATGTTGTCGGTGCTGAAGGGGCCGTGGTTGTTGGTGTCGGTTTTGTGGTTTGGGATCGGGTCGAACTTCTCGAACGTCTCGCGCCAGCCCGCCGCGAAGATGCGCAGCAGCAATTCATATTGCTTGGCGTCGTATCCCTTCGGTTTCGGGAACGGGATGCGGTTGCGCGGGTCGTCCGTCAGGCACATGCGGAAGCAGTAAGCCTGCACACGCTTGTCCCCACTGCCGTAGGCGCCCGGCGGCTCGGTGCTGATGCGCGGCAGCACGCCGCTGGTCGGGTCGCCCGGCACGACGTAGGGGCTGATGGGCGTTTTCAGGACGCCGAAATGATGGCGATGATGCAGCACGCCGGTCTGCACGCCGTTCCATTGCTCGCCATAGACGCTCTGCGCTTCGCGCCCGACGTGATAGTCCACGCCCGCGGCAGCCATCAGGTCGCCCTCGTAGGTGGCGTCAATAAACATGCGCCCCGCGTAGGTCTTGCGGCTTAGCGTCGTGATCGAAACGATGCGCGCGCCGTCCTTCTTCACGCCGTGGGCGCGGTCGAGCCATTCGTTTCGCCGGACGGGAATCTTGAACTCGCGGATGTAATCCTCGAACACCCGCTCCGCCACATGCGGCTCGAAAATCCACATCGTCCGCTGCGCGCCGTCAATCGCGGGCGTGCCTTGGCCCTTGTTGCCGTAGGCCTCCTTCTTCTGCCACTTCCACGCCGCCGCCGTGTCGTAGTGCTTCCAGACCCGGTGATAGAAGTCGCGCGACAACCCGCCCATGACGGCCTTGTTACCCGTGTCGGTGAATCCCAGCCCGCCGCTGGAGAGGCCGCCGAGATGCTTGTCCGGGCAGACGATGATCACCGACTTGCCCATTTTTTTCGCCTGCACCGCCGCGATCACGCCCGCCGAGGTGCCGCCATAGACGACGAGGTCGTAGTCAGCAGCGCGAGCCGGGAGGTGAACGAACGGGCTAAGAAACAAAACGAGCAGGCATCTGAAGCTTTTCATACACCTACTTGGATCCCTCGGCGATCTGCCGCTTCAACCGCGCGGCGACTTCCTTGAGAAGCTCTTCCGGAAGGTCTTTGTTCTTGATGATCTCCAGCGAAACGAAGCCGCGGTAGCCGATGGTTTTCATCCGTTGGGCGAGGCCGACGAGGTTGGTATTGTTTGGGTCGAGCACCTCGTCGTGGACGTGGAAGTGACGGATGCGGTCTTTCAGCACGGCAAACGTCTCGTCGTCCATCGTCGAGGTGTTCCAGAGCGCGCCGAAGTTGCTGGTCTTCACCAAGCGGATGACTTCGCCGGCTTCCTTCGCCGTCTTGATGATGTCGTGGCCGCATTCGAGAACCGGGCAGGAGCCGGAACCTTTGGAATGCTCGCCGACCTCGTCGAACGCCGCGGCGACCTGGCGGGCGGCTTCGGGCGTGAGGCTGCGGATGCCGCCGCCGGCAAACATCCTGACGACCGGAGCGCCGAGATCCGCCGCCAGATCGAGATTGGCTTTGGCTGATTCCAGGTTTGTCTTGAGCACGTCGGGTTTGGGGCTGGCGAACTGCACCGAGGTCGCTACTGCGGCGACCTCCACGCCCGCGTCGGCGAAGAGCTTCTTCGTGCGCCGGCGGACCTCGGCGGAGGACTGCGAGGAAATATCGTGTTTGTGTTTCGCGTCCACGCGAATTTCCACACCGTCGTAGCCGGCTTCCTTGGCAAACTTGACGATCTTCTCGATCGGCCAGGTGGGGCACACGAAGGTCATGAAGCTCAGTTTCATCTGCATCTGCCGCGGCGCGGCCATCGCGAGACGCGGCACGACCATCGAGGCGGCCGTCGCGGAGACGGACCGCGTGAGGAACTGCCGGCGGGTGAGTTTGGGGATGGATGTCATAGGGGGCTTCTCCATGGGTGGTTTGCTACACTTTCTCCGGCACCACGAACGGCGCGCGGTATTCGCCGCAGACAAGCCGGTTCGTCTGCTGGCTGAACTCGCCGACGAAACGCTCCGTGTCGGGGTCAACTCCGTTGGCCCTTCAGATGCGCCTTGAACCGCTCGAAGGCCGACCCACGCAGTCGAAGCGCCAGCCGATCGTTTGAGAAAACCGCGACGGGAAACGCGGCTCATAAACTCGCCTCAAATGTCCGTGCGGACTCAATAGCGTTCTTCAGCAGTCTGGGCCGCATTGTAGGCAGTCATGGCCAGCGCGCAAGCATCGAGAGTTTCCCTCTGTGGATCTGATCGTTGGGCTGCCCGGCCTCATTCCAACGCCTGTTCGGTCCCGGAGCGAACCTTGTCAAGTTGCTTGTAGAGCCGCTCCAGCGCGATGCGCCCACTGGCGCGCTTCTTTTGGCCCTGCGGGAAAGGACATGGCGCAGTGGCAACTGACAATCACTTCTGGGTTGGCTTTCGCCTGCTGCGCGCTACTCTCTGGCCACATGAGCCTAGCACGGTTGACAAATCTCCTGTCGGGACTGATGGCTGCCGGAACTCTGGCGGTCGGAGCCCCGGAAAACCAAGTGGTTCTGAATATCGAACCCAGCAAGGAGAACCCGCGCAATTCCGAAGGGTCCTTCGCGACGCTGAAGTCGGGGCGAATCATCTTCTACTACACGCAGTTCTACGGCGGCGCGGCGGACAACAGCCCGGCTCGCATCGTCTGCGTGCATTCCGACGACGCGGGCCGCACGTGGAGCGCGCCGCGCACGGTGATTGAGAACACCAGCGGCGAGAACGTGATGAGCGTGTCGCTGTTGCGGCTTAAGAGCGGCCGGCTCGCGCTGTTCTACCTCGTCAAGAATAGTTGGCTCGACTGCCGGCCTTACGTCCGCATCTCCGCCGACGAAGCGCAGACGTGGTCAGAGCCGAAGCTCGTGGTGGCCGCGCCGGGCTACTTTGTGCTCAACAACGACCGGGTCGTGCAATTGAGCGCCGGGCGGTTGGTGGTGCCGGTGGCCTTTCACCGCGCGCGCAACACGGACCCCGCCAGCAGCAAGTCTTTCGATGCGCGCGGCTTGGTCCTCTGGTATCTCTCCGATGACGAAGGGCAAACCTGGACGGAAGCGGCCACGTGGTGGGCCGCGCCGCAACATTGTTCGTCCGGCTTGCAGGAACCGGGCGTGGTCGAACTGGCCGACGGCACGCTGTTCAGTTGGGCGCGCACGGCGCTCGGCGCGCAATACGGTTTCACCTCTGCAGACCGCGGCAAAACATGGACCGCGCCGGCGCCGACCTCGCTGAAATCGCCCTGCTCGCCCGCGAGCATCAAGCGCCTGCCCGGTTCGTCCGACTTGTTGTGCATCTACAACGATCACTCCGGAGACTTTCCGTTTCCGAAAGGTCGCCGCACACCGCTGGTGGCCGGCATTTCCTCCGACGGCGGCAAGACGTGGCCGGTCCGCAAGGTGTTGGAGCCTGATCCCGACGGCTGGTATTGCTACACGGCCATCCACTTCGTGGACGACGCCGTGCTGCTCGGCTACTGCGCCGGCGACAAGAAAGTCGGCGGCCTCAACCGCCTCCGCATCCGGCGCATGGGGTTGGAATGGTTGAGAACGAAATAGATCATTCATGACATGACGCCGCGCGAAAGAGTGTTGGCCGCCTTGCGGCATGAAGAAGTGGACGAGATTCCCTGGATTGAAGGGATCGTCGGCAATGGGATCGCCAGCGCGGTGTGCGGCGAGCCGGTCCGCGTCGAGTGGTCGGTTGCGCCCGATGGATTTCCGACGATGCCGGGCGACGCGCTGGCTGAGGAACAGAAGAAGACCAATCGCGTGCTCGGCAAAGCCAACCTGCAGTTCTGCGCCTTTGCCCTGATCTTCTGTGAGCGGATGAAAAAAGCCGAGGACGGCTCGCCGGTGCTGGTCGGCGAGGGATTAATCAAGACGCGGCAGGATTTCGACCGGCTTTTCCGCCTGCCCGCGCCCACCGACGACCGGTTCGTGGCCAACGCGCGGAAGTTCATCGCGCGCAAGGACGACTACTGCGCTTGCGCATGCGTGCGGCTCGGCATCGGGGCGACGCTGTTGAGCATGGGCATGGAAGCGTTCTCGTATGCGATGGCGGACGATCCGCAGCTCATCGTGGACGTTCACGATGCCTACGCCGACTGGACGGCGGCGGTGGTGCCGGTGTTGGAGGAAATCGGGTTCGATGTCATCTGGGCGTTCGACGACGTGGCGTTCAACTCCGGGCCGATGTTCAGCGTCGCGTTCTACCGCGAGCGCATCCTGCCGAAGGAAAAGGCCGTGGCCGCGACGTTCACCAAGCCGCTCATCACCCACAGCGACGGCGACATGACGCCCCTACTGGACCACTGGCTGAAGCTGGGTCAACAGGCCATCCACCCCATCCAGCCCGACGTGATGGACATCCACGCCGTCAAGCAAAAGTATGGCCGGCGCGTCGCGCTGGTGGGCAACATTTTCATGAGCGACCTGGTGCACAAGACGCCCGCCGAAATCGAGGCGCAGGTCCGTGATCGTATCGAGACCATCGGCGTCGGCGGCGGCTACATCATCTCATCGAGCAATAGTCTCACCGACGACATGAAACCGGAGAACGTTCTGGCGATGCGCGATGCGATCCGCAAGTATGGGAGGCGTGCGGCATGAAACGTCGCTTGCAATCCGCGCTGGTCGTGCTCGCAGCCGGTCTTCAGATCGCCCTTGCCGCCGACGGTCTGCCGGGCACGGAGGCATTGGCGTTTCGGGAAAGCACCGCCGAGATCGTCCAGCGGCAGTTGGAGCAGGTGCGGAGCTACTGGCGGCGGCGGATTGCGCAGGCCGGAGAAGACCGTGATGCCCGATGGCGAGCGGCATGCACCTCGGCGCACGGCTTTGAGGGTTTTGCCGCCGCCCAGCGGGCGAAGTGCCGCGCCATGCTCGGTCTCGACAAGACCGATCCGGTGTTGCGGCCCGCCAAGGTTGAGCTTCTCGCCGCCAACGATAGTTATCGGCTGGAGCGCGTAGAGGTGCCGCTGCCGGGTGGAATTGCCGCGCGCGGAGTCCTAGTCGCGCCGGCCCGCGCGGGCCGGCATGCGGCGGTAATTGTTTGCGCGGATGCGGACACCCGGCCGGAG
>JAOACV010000269.1 GCA_026417675.1 Verrucomicrobiia bacterium | reverse complement strand
AGACAGCCGCGATCTGACGCGCTACGCAGCCGAACATCCGGGCATTCACGCCAGCGGAGGCGTTGCGCTGGTGGGCGGCAAGTATCCGCTTTCCCAGGCTGCGGACGACGCCAAACGCGCCGAAGAGCAGGCCACGGAAGAAAACCTCCTCGATGATCCCGACCACGCAGCCGACCGCCAACGGTTTGATGAAGTCGTGCGAGGGGCTGGTGTCCCACACACGGTTGCCCGCCAGCACTGCCGTCCAGCCGAGCAGCATGGTTCCCGCAAATGCCGCCACCCAGCCCGCCGCGCCGCGCGCCAACGCGAGCGCCGGAGGCGATTGCAAGCCGATGCCCTGCCAACTCGCCATGCCGAGCGCGCGCAACAGCGGCCACAGGCACACCAACGCCGCCACCGTCGCGCACCGGCTGAAAAACTTCAGCCACGGCTTGTCCGCGAACCAGCCCAAGTGCAGGCAGACCGCTTGGACCGGCAGCGACATCACCAGCCCAAGCGCAACGACGGCCATCGCGTAGATTGCAAGCGCGCGGAAAGTCTTCACGCCGCCGGATTGTCCGTCCGCCCTCCGCGATTGCAAGTGAGAAACCCAGGCGACAGCAACGTCGTCTTTGCGGGCGCCAGCATGGGTATACCCCGCGTTCGTTGCCCTCCGTTCCAAAGAGGAAGGGCGCGCAACTTGTGGGAGTCACGCGAGCCGGATTGGAGGCGGGGGTGGGAATTGAACCCACGCATAGGAGTTTTGCAGACTCCTGCCTTACCACTTGGCTACCCCGCCTCGGGGGAAACCGCCCGACACAACCGGCCGGGCCGGGGAATAATACAGACGCGGCTGGCCATTGCAACTGTTGTCGCGCGTCAGCGGACCCGCTGCCAAGTCAAGCGCCGGACACGTCGGGCGCCGCCCGCTTGGATGGGCGGCGGTTCGAGGATGAGTTTGTCACCGACAAGGGTGAACTTTCGGCGTTGTTCGCCGCCTTCCCAGTTGGGGATCATGCTGCCCTCGACGCGATGGATGACGACGCCCTCGCGCTCGATGACCTCGTAGGTGCCAAAGTAACCATTGTAGCCCGTGAACGCCGCTTTGGCTTGCTCCGGGGTTACCGTGTGCACGTCGTCCGAAGGCAGCTTGGCTCGGCCTCGCCGCATGGCCTGCGCCGACATGTGCCCCGTGGCGTCATACATCAGCATCCCCACCGGGTTCTCGCCGTAATCGAGCGGCACGGTCAGCTTGCCGTCGGCGTCACGCTCTTCGATGGCGACCAATTTCCATGTGCCGATTAGTTTCCGGGCGGCCGCGCCGGGCTGTTGGCCCTGCGCCCAGAGCACCAACGCCAACGTCATCAGACCTGCCGAACCAACCACGCACCGCATACAGTTTCGCCACATGATCCATTCCTCCGTTCTGTCGTGTCTCTTGCCGTGTCTGAGATTCCCCTGTGCCCCACGGACTACGCTTTGAAGAATCTCTCCGCCAGCCAGGCGGTCAGGCGCGGAAAGTGACGGCAACTCCAAGCCAAGAGCCGGCCCTCGACGCCAAGCACCACTTCCGGTTTGGGTTTGACGGCCAAGGCGACGAGACGCCGGGCCACCTTGGCCGGCGATGCGGCCCTCTGCAGACCGTGCCGCCACCGATGTTCGCGCATAACCGCGTGCGCGAAGAACTCCGTATCGGTGTGGCCGGGGCAGAGACAGACGACCGCGATGCCCGTGGGCGCCAGTTCAGACCGCAACGCCTGAGAGAAACCGCGCACGGCGAACTTGGTGGCGCAATAGACGCTCATCATCGGAAACCCCATGTGACCGACGGTGGAGGCGACATTGATGATGACGCCGCGTCCCTGCAACCGCATCCACGGCAGCACGGCGTGGGCGGCGTTCATCACGCCCAGCACGTTGGTCTCGACGATGCGGCGGATTTCCAGTTCGGTGAGTTCCTCGAAGAACGTCCAGTGGCCAACGCCGGCGTTGTTGACCAGGACGTCGATCCGCCCGAACTGTTGCGCCGTAACGCGCGCCAGTCGCTCGCAATCCTCCGGCTTGGTGACATCGGTCGGCGCGACCAACACCCGGTCCAACCCGCCGAGTTGTTCGCCCAGCGCGCTGAGTTGCGCCGCCGAGCGGGCCGCGAGCACCACGCGCGCATCCGCAGCGACGAACGCCGCCGCCGCCGCCGCGCCGATGCCGCTGGACGCGCCGGTGATGATGACGACCTGGTTTGTGAGCCGGGGTTGCACGAAAAGGTCAGCCCTTATTTAGCGCAAGCCCGCCGCGAACACCGAGAAAAAAGTTCGCTCGTCAGGTCGTGCGATTTTCGCGTCCAAAACCCGGCGCCTCTCGCACATGAGTTCTTCGCCACAGGCCGTGCGGGCGTGCGGGGCTTTCACTCAACAGTCAGAAGGCCCTGTGTCACTTCGGCAATGCCGCCTTCCAGCCGGCGCGGAGCAACGCGACCATCTCTTGCCGCGCCGAGGCGTAGGCGGGATCGTCGGCAAGGTTGACCGTTTCCCACGGATCCGTCTGCAAGTCGTAGAGTGCGGCGGGCACGTCGGCTTTGCCAGAAGGGAACTCCAAATAGCTGAACCGCCGGGTGCGGACGACGTTGTCGCCGTTGCCATCGGTCATGAAAACGGCCTTCTTCCATGGACGCTCGGGATTCACCAGCAGCGGCGCGAAGCNGATGCCTTCCAGCGCGTTCTTCGCGTCAAACTTCAGCAGGTCGGCCAGCGTCGGCACGATGTCCACGAATTCAACGAACTCGCGGCACGCCTTGCCGTTGGCGGGCGCGCCAGGCACGCGCACGATGAACGGCACGCGACGCGTCGCCTCCAGCATGGAGTATTTCGACCAGCAGTTGTGGTCGCCGAGATGGAAACCGTGGTCGCCGAGGAAGATGACGATGGTGCTCTTGTCGAGACCCTCCTTCTCCAAGGCGTCGAGGACCATGCCGATGTTGTCGTCCACGAAGCTGACGCAGGCGTAGTAAGCGGCAATGGCCTCGCGCGCCTGCTGTTTCGTCGGCTGCTGTTTCGTGAAGATGTCCGGATTGCCGCCGGTGGCGCGTTTCATGTAGGGAAAACCTTTCAGGCTCTCCAGCGGCGCGGGCGGGTCGGGAATTGTTGCCGGGTCATACATCTCGATATACTTCTTCGGCGCGATGAGCGGCGTGTGGGGGCGCGATTGCGCGACAGCGAGGAAGAACTGTTGCTTGGTCTTCGCGAACTCCTTCAACAACGCCACCGCCACCTGCGCCTTGCGGTAGTCGCCGTCCTGCTCCGTTGGGATGTCGGAGACGCCGTAGCGGTCGGACTGCCGCCGTTTCCACTCGTTATATGCTTTGCCCTTTCCTTTCGGCGGCGGATTCGCGTGCGCGCGTTTGACCGGAGGGAACTGCAAGATCGGCCCCGGCCCTTTCCACCCCTTGGGTTTTTCATACAACTCGATCCGGTCGAAGGTCGCCAGTCGCCGCTCGGCGTAGTTTAGCTGGTGGAAGAGCTTGCCGATGACGGCGGTGTAGAAGCCGCGTTTTTTCAACATTTCCGGCAGCGTGAGCACGCCGGCGGGCAGGTGCTCGTTCATAACGTGAGCGTTGGAGAGCACGCGCGTGCTGGCGGGGCGCAGGCCGGTCAGGAACGACGCGCGTGTCGGGTTGCAGCAAAACGCCTGGCAGTAGGCCGACTCGAAGCGCACCGCCGTCGAGGCAAAGCGGTCAATGTGCGGCGTCTTGCAGATGGGGTTGCCGTAGCAGCCGAACACGCCGGCGTTGCAATCCTCGATGTCAATGAGGAGAACGTTCATCTTCGAGGTATCGGGCAGGCCGGCGGCGGTCCCGTTCGCGGATCCAGCCAACATGGCGAGGAGGGTCAACAAGTGGCGCATGATTAAGTTCGTTCCTTGATGCCGGAGTATTGCCGCCGGAGAACCCCCATGCAAGCCCCGTCGCGAGAACACGGACCCTGCCGCGTATCTCATCTCTTGAACCAGATAAATAAGCAACGAACTTGGAAGTCCACCCTGCGAGACAAATGCGCTGCGCGTAGAACAGACCCAAGCTCGTTCACTTGCGCGCGAACGACTTGCCGGCTCCCTGAAACGATCGCAGGCGGCTGACGATGGCCGGCATGACTTCGATCACCGCGTCCACGTCGGCCTCCGTGTTGCTGGCGCCAAGCGAGAATCGCAGCGCGCTGCTGGCCATGTCGTTGGGCAGACCCATCGCCTGCAGGACATGCGACGGTCGGAGCGAACCGACCGCGCACGCCGAGCCGCTGGAGGCGCTGATGCCCTCCAGATCGAGCGAGATCAGCAGCGAGTCGCTGGCGCAGCCGGGCACGCTGACGTTGAGCGTGTTGGCCACGCGACGGTCGGGGTGGCCGTTGCGCGCGATGCCCTCGACGCGCTGCTGCAAACCCCGCCAGAGCTTTTCCGTCAGCTCTCGCAGGCGCCGGTCTTCGGTCTCGATTTGCGGCAGAACCACTTCCGCTGCGCGTGCAAACGCGACGATGCCCGCGACATTCTCCGTGCCGGCGCGCCGGTCGCCCTCATGGCTGCCGCCGAGCAGCAGCGGTTCGATTTTCACGCCGGGCCGCACCCACAGCGCGCCAACGCCCTTCGGGCCATAGATCTTGTGCGCGCTGATGCTCAGCAGGTCCACGGGCGCGTCTGCGACGCTCACCGGCACTTTGCCGAACGCCTGCACCGCGTCGGTGTGGAAGAGCACGCCCCGCTCCCGACAGATGCGCCCGATCTCGGCGATCGGCTGGACGGTGCCGATCTCGTTGTTGGCGTACATGATCGAGACGAGGAGGGTACGG
>JAOACV010000268.1:4470-4834 GCA_026417675.1 Verrucomicrobiia bacterium | reverse complement strand
GGTCAGCTCCAATCCGCGCAAGGGCGACAAGTCTGAGTAAGGGGCGCTTCCGGATATGCCCCCGCACTCCAGCACCTTGAGGTTCCTCAGTGCCCGCACCGGGGAGAGGTCGGCGACGTTCGTGCCCGAAAACTTCAACTCAACGACCTGTCCGGCCTCGATCTTGTAAGAGACGCTGGCCGTATCGAACTTCGGATTGAGCCGTTTCAACTCCGCCACCACCCGTTTGACCTGCTCTTCCGCCGGCAACGCCGCCACCTCGCGGACGAAGGCGTCGTCCGCCGGCGTGACGACTGACGAGCGACCAGTGACGGGAGTGGATTTCCACGGCGCCCACATGAGCAAGCTAACGAACAGCAACACC
>JAOACV010000268.1:0-4460 GCA_026417675.1 Verrucomicrobiia bacterium | reverse complement strand
CCCGCCATGACAACGGCCGCGCCACCAACCACCAGTCTCCAATCACGAATTGCCAATCTCGCCTTCACCGGCTTCGGCGTTGCCACACGCGGCGCGGCCGCAGCCGCAGCCACCGGCCGGCTCCCGACAGCCGGCTCCGGACTTTCGGACCGCCCCAGCTTCTCCCGCACCTGCCGTAACTGGGCAATCAGTTCCTCGTAACTCCCCGGCCGCTCGTGCGGTTTCTTGGCCAGCATCTTGCCCACCAGCATGCCCAACGACAACGGGCAGGTCGGCCAAACCTTGAAGATGGCCGGCGGCGGGTCGTTCACGTGCTTGGCGATCAACGCCAACGCGTCGTCTGCTTCATACGGCGGCCGGCCCGTCAGCATATGGAACAGCGTGCAACCCAGACTGTAGATATCCGCCCGGAAATCTATCTCTTTCAGGCCGCGCGCCTGCTCCGGGCTGATGTAGTGGGGACTGCCCATCGTGATTCCCGTCTGCGTCAGACTGGTCGTCGGTCCACCGACGGTCTTGGCCAGACCCATGTCACCCACCCGCACTTCCTTCTGCGGCGTCAGGAATATGTTCTCGGGCTTGATGTCACGATGAATCAGACGGGCTTTGTTCCAACCGTATTGGAGTGCCTGCGCCACTTGGATGGTGATGGCGAGGGCCTCGGCCGGTTCGAGCCTGCCGCTGCGTTCGATGAGGTTGCGCAGCGTCTCGCCCTCGACAAACTCCATGGCAATGTAATGCTGCCCCTCGAACTCCCCGGCCCCATAGACCTGCACGAGGTTCTCGTGCGTGAGGCTGGCTGCGGCGGTGGCCTCGCGCTTGAAGCGTTTGACGAATTCCGGATCGGCCGCCAGTTCGGGCGCCATGATCTTGACGGCGGCAAAACGGTTGAGTAAGGGCTGACGCGCCTTCCACACCGCGCCCATCCCGCCCTGACCGAGCTTCGAGATGATCTCGTAACCCGCGAAAGTCTGGCCTTCCAAGGTCGGCATGACTCGGTCTACAAGTGATGCGGCAGTCTAAGAACGCACGCTCCCGCGTTCAAGCCGAAATCACGATTCAGTCGCAAGCTGGGCATCCGTTGCCGCCCACAACCAGGACTGAGAGACTGCGCCGGGGTGGTTTTCGAGTTGCGCAACGCCAGCCGCCTCTGGCACCGTCGCGGTCATCGGCATGAAGGATTCGCGCGCCTCCCAATCCAAAGCGGATGTCACTCCCACCCACGCGCGCCATGGCGTGCTTTGGTTTGCCGTGACGCTGGCGATCATCACCTACATTGACCGCGTGTGCATCTCGCAGGCGGCGCCGCACATCCAGAGCGATCTGGGTCTGAACAAGGAGCAGATGAGCCTTGTGTTTTCGGCGTTCACGCTGGCCTACGCGCTGTTCGAGATTCCCGGCGGCTGGCTCGGCGACAAGTTCGGCCCGCGCAGCATCCTGATGAAGGTGGTCACGATGTGGTCGTTCTTCACCGCCGCCACCGGCTGGGCGTGGAACATGGCCTCGCTGGTCGTCTGCCGGTTCCTCTTCGGCGCGGGCGAGGCGGGCTGTTTCCCCAATCTGACGAAAGCGTTCACGCTCTGGATGCCGCAAGGCGAGCGCGTGCGTGCGCAGGGCATCATGTGGCTGAGCGCCCGCTGGGGCGGCGCGTTCACGCCGTTGCTGGTGGCGGGCACGATGGCGCTGGTGTCTTGGCGCGTCACGTTTGTGATCTACGGCGCGATCGGCGTGGTCTGGGCCGTGTTGTTCTACCGATGGTTCCGCGACAACCCCCGCGACCATCCGTCCGTGAACGCGGCGGAGTTGGCCCTGTTGGGCGACGCCCGGCAGAACATGGGCAGCCATCTGCGCGTGCCTTGGCGCAAACTTCTGTCCAGCCGGACGGTATGGATGCTCTGGCTTCAATACTTCTGCATGGCCTACGGCTGGGATTTCTACATCACTTGGCTGCCGACGTATTTGAAGGAACAGGGCGTCACGGGTGGGTATGCGGCGTTTCTGGCCGGCTTTCCGTTGTTTTTCGGCGGACTCGGATCGCTTTTCGCCGGCCTGATCGCGCCGTGGCTGGCCCGATGGCTTGGTTGCCGCGCGCGGGCGCGACGTGTCCTTGCTTACGTCGGCCTGAGCGGCGCGGCCGTGATGTTGGTCCTGGCCACCGTGACGAGGATGCCGCTGCTGACGGCGATTGCGCTGGGCCTGTCCAGCTTCGGCAACGACCTGGCCATGCCCGGTTCCTGGGGCGCGTGCATGGATGTCGGCGGCAAATACTCCGGCTCGCTCTCCGGCAGCATGAACATGATGGGCAACTTCGGCGGCATGGTCAGTCCCGTCGTCGCGGCGCAGATTCTGAAATTCACCGACAACAACTGGGACATCACCTTATGGGTCTCCGCCGCCGTCTATCTGATCGGCGCGGCCGCGTGGCGGTTCATTGATCCGGTGACACCGCTGGAAGCCCAGACGAAAGCCGGAGACCCGGCGCGCGCCGCGTCATAGCACATCGAGGTGGATCGCGTTCTCCGAACGCGAGGCCCGGCCGCTTTATGGCAATCCATACCATGAAACGAGCACTACTCATCCTGTTCGCCGCAGCCACGCTGTCAGCAGCCGCCCGCCCCGACATCGTCGCCAGAACCGAGGCTCGCCCGAAGAACGAACGCGTGGAAACCGACAACTGGCCGCTGCGCGACGCGCCCGCTTTCGGAGAACAACGGAGAGCCGAACCGTGAGCCGTCTTTTGGCCCGAACCAGTCGTTTGGCAGGCATCGTTGCGTGGCTCGTCGGCAGCCTCGGAATCGTCTTGGCGGCCGATGCAGAGCGGGTGCGAAGCTGGCCCAAGTGGCAGCAAGACCGCGTGTCGTTGGACCGGCGCTTCGTATGCGAGGAATTCCAGGTTCACTACACGCTCACAGGCCCACACGCCCTGCCGGCGGCGGACCGGCTTGATGACGACCGCGACGGCGTCCCGGACAAGATTCAGAACATCGCGCTCCAGCTTGTGACGGCGCGGCGATGTTATGTGGAGTTGCTCGGCCTGCGGCATCCGAAGGAAAGCCCCCGCTACAAGGGGCGCGTGAAGTCCATTGATGTGAACGTCTGGGCATTCCAGAGCAAGAATGGCATGGCCGGCGACGCCATTGTGAATTATCACCGGCCGTCCGATCCGCCCGAAGGCTTGGAGGTGCTGACCATAGACCTGTCCGTGAAACTGCCGCCGCGCAACCTGTCGCCCGCGCATGAACTCTTCCACATGTTCCAGAACGGCTACACGCTCTTCAAGAACGCGTGGTATTACGAAGGCACGGCCCGCTGGTCGGAAGACCTCCTGCGCGAGGGCGCAGGACAGGCAGGTTCATTGCCCGCGACGAGCGCCGAGTTGGAGGGTTTGTTCAATCTCAGCTATGACGCAAGCCGGTTCTGGCAGGCGCTCGCCCGGGCCACGGACCCGAAGGGCAAAATCCGCGTCCCACAAGACCTGCGGAGCGCTCGTTATCGTGGCTCGGAGAAGCCGATCGTCGAGGATGACGTGTTCCATGGCGCCCCGTTGCTCAAGGCGTTGCTTGAAGAACTGGACAATACTGACGACCTGGTGTCACGGGAAAACGGCCTCAATCCGCTGGACTGGCCCGAGTCCCGCCAGCGCTCGCCCGAAAACAACCGCGCCATCTGGAACACCGTCATCAACGTCAGCCGGCGCTTTGCATCCCAGTCGCTCGAACTCAAGCGGATGCTCGATGCCCTAGGCCGGGATGTCGGGAATCCAAAGCCAGCCGCGGAACAACCTTTAAGGACCGAACGATAAGAATCGTCTCTTGCAGCAGTCGCATCAGTCACCGCCGGCGGGACGACCGACTGGCAACTTGTGCTCCATTTACCGGGGGATCTCCAGTGCTTGGAGGCTCTTGCAATGGAATTGGAAAACCTTCGCGCCGAGCTTCCGATAGTAGAGCGGCGAGTCGTGAGCCACGTCGGGGACGACTTCGTAGTCATGCGCGATACCGAGTTCTGCCAGAACCTTGTGCAGGTCCTCGTTTCGCGGCAGCAGATTGTCGAGCGAGCCGCAGCCGATGCGGATGCGGGTCTTGCCGCGAAGCTTCTCGGCGTTCTTCCGGGCCAGTTCGCGCGGATGCTCGGCGATGCGGCGCGCGCGGTCGTTGCCGAACACGCCGAACATCGGACCATCCTTAGGGACGTTCGTCAGGTTCGGGTCCAGCAACGCGCCCGCGTTGATCACCACCGTTCCGAACAGTTCGGGATACTTGAAGCCCAGGTGGCCTGCGCCGTAACCGCCCATCGAGTAACCCTCGATGATGCGGCCCTCGCGCTTGGGGATCGTGCGGTAGGTCGCGTCCACGTGCGGAATCAAGTCCTTGATGATCACGCTCTCCACCGGACACTTCCCGTCGCTCGAATCGCAGTAGAAACTTTTCACCATGCCGTTGACGAACACGACGATGACC
>JAOACV010000267.1 GCA_026417675.1 Verrucomicrobiia bacterium | reverse complement strand
AGATGTGTATAAGAGACAGAGGTAGCCGACCTGACGCCAAACCTCCTTGCCACTGGCGTCCAGCAGGAGCAGTGTCGGGAAGCCCCGCACTTTGTATTGGTCCTTCAACTTCCTGTTGGCGGCCCTCTGCGCGTTGTCTTGCGCCTTGTGCCTGGGGAAGTCCAGTTCCACCAGCACAAGGTTCTTCTTCGCATATTTCACAAACGCGGGCTTTGAGAGGACATCCTTTTTGAACTTGATGCACCAGCCGCACCAGTCCGAGCCGGTGAAGTCCACCAGCACCATTTTCTTTTCCTGTTGGGCCTGCGCCAGCGCCTTGGGCATATCGGTGAGCCAGTCGGATTCGGCCGCGTTCAAGACGAGGGCCGGGCAGATGGCAAGTATTGAAAGAACGAGTTTTTTCATGGGGGTTGTGTTCTCCTGAGATCGGGCCGAAAACGGCGCGTTCATACAGTAGCAAGGTCCGTCACGTTGGCGGTAATCAAGCGCATCCGACCCACGTTGGCAAGCGGGAAGAAATTGCGCCCCCGGAAGGACGCGCCCAAGCCCGCGCGCCGCGGCCGCCCAGCCATCGCCCTTGGGCGTGCGCGAGCGCCGCAACATCAGAGCGTCCCCAAAACCAGCGCGACTCGCCCGCTACGGGACGGGGCAGATCTCATACCTGCGCGCCACGGGCTGGTTGGCCTGGTAGATTTGGTCGTCGAAGTTCCTGATGTCATCAAGCAGCTTCGCGATGCTGGCTTTGAAGGACGGCATCCACTGCTCCAACTCCGCGCGTTTGGCGTCCGCGGCGGCTTGGTCATTGCCGACCTTGGCGAGCTCGCGGCGCTTCAGCTTCAGTTTGAGCCAGAGATCGCGCAGGGGCTTGACGGCCTTTTCATTGCGCGCCTTGTTCAGCATCGCCACCTTCAGCGCCTGTTGATACTGCGGGGTTTTCTCGTTCGCCTCCAGTTCGACGCCGAACGCCAGTTGGCCGTCGGTGTAGGCGCCCACCTGTTCGCCGTCAATCCGCACCGCATACCTGCCCGGCTTGAGGTTGCCGATCCGGATCTTCTCGTTGCTGTAGCGATGGCCGGCGTGGGTGAGCTTGTAGCCCTCGGCGGCGTCGGGGGGCAGCACCCACGGCAGCGCGTTGGCTTTGAAGGTGAAGCTGAGTTTGTCGCCGTCGCTCTGGAGGTCGGTGATCTTGCCGTTGGCCCCGGCCCCGCGCGGCTTGCCGTCCTTTCCGGTGAACACCGTAATGGTGGAGACGACACTGCGCGGCAGCATGTCGTTGATGATCGCGCAGGCCATGACAACCTGGCCGGCGGGCCCGGGATGCACCGCGTCGGGGATCAGGGTGAACTTCGCCTCCCTCTTGCGTTGCTCCCAAGTGATGTCGTTGAGCGGCGACCACATGTTGACGAACCCCAGCCCGCGCACGCTGGCCTGTTCACGCAGCCACGCGCCGTAGAACGCGAGCACGGCGTTGTAATAGGTGTCGCGCGGCTCGGCGGGCTTGCGCATCCGGGCGGCGCGCGCGTCGTGCATCGTCGGCGTCATCGGGATGGCAACCGCGCCGATCGCGGCGATGCGGTCGAGCAACTCGGTCATCCCCTTCTCGTAGGCGGCGAAGATGTCCGGCTCGAACTTCGTGTAGCTGCCGTCGTTCATGCCGAGCAGCAGGGTCACATACTTCGGCTTGAACGCCGCCACGTCCTCCTCAAACCGCGCCAGCGCGTCCGCCGCGCGGTCGCCGCCAACGCCCGCGTTGTGGAACCGGATGCGCCGGTCGGGATGGCGCGTGTAGAAATAGTCCTCGACGTATTGCGTGTAGAGACACTGGTGGGTGATGCTGTCGCCGAGAAACACCAGCGTGTCGCCGTCTTTCAGGTCCATCTTGTCGAACGACGGTTGGAACTCCAACGGCGGCGGCGCGGCCGGTTGGGCGAGGGCGGCGGCGAGAGCGAAGGCGGCGAGCAGTGTGGGCAGTGTCTTGTTCATAGTCGAGTGGCCGCGTCAGGGCGTGACGCGGCTGCATAATGCATGGTTTTCGGTTTGCAAACGATTGTCGCGGAGTATGCAGAACGGCGCGGGCTTTGCAAGATCGCGAACGCGCCGAGCTTGGCTGCCCGCGCGCCCCGGTTTGAAGTGGGTTTTGCTCCGCATCGGCGGTCCTAGGCCGCCGTCAGGGGAGAGCGGAGCAAGTTTCAACTGGCATCACGCCTTGGCCAGTTGCGGGGCGTGAGCTTGGATCTTGCGGATAGCCTCGGCGATCCGGTCCATGTCGCTGCGCGGGCCGAGGAAGGTGCCCTGGCTGAACCAGACGGCTTCCTCGCACAGCTTGTCGTTTTCGGGACAGGCGTTCCGTTCCCGCCATTGTTCGATGGCCGCCTTGCCATAGACCCGCAGATACGGGCGCGAATTCAGCGCGTGCTGGATATACTCCATCTTGTTCAATGGCCCGTAGCCGCCCGAGGCGTGAATGCCCTCCGCGGCGAGCGCCTTGAGAAACTTCGCGCGAGGCATGCCCGCGAACTGTTCCGGTTGATAGCGGAACATGTAGAGATGGTAGGCGTTGCGCGTCGCGCCCTCGCACGCGCGCGCGGGGATGATGCCGGGGATTTCGCGCAACATCCGCGTCAGGTAATCGGCGTTCTCGCTTCGGATGCGCGCCCGCTCCTCCAAGTGCGCCATCTGCGAGAGCAGCAACGCGCCTTGGAACTCCGTCATGCGCACATTGGTCGAGCGACCGCCCGTGTATCGGAAACCGGCCTTGGCGCCTGCGCGTGTGCGGCAACAGTTGTGGAACGCGAAGCACTTGTTGGCCATCTCCTCGTCGTTGGTCAGGATCGCGCCGCCCTCGCCGGAGCAAAGGTTCTTGCTGACTTGGAAACTGAAGCAGCCGGTCGTGCCCCAAGTGCCGACATTGCGGTCGCGATACCGGGCCAGATGCGCCTGGCAGGCGTCCTCGATCACGGGGATGTTGCGTTTCCGGGCCACCGCGAGAATCGCGTCCATGTCGCACGGCGCGCCGCCAATGTGGACGGGAATGATCGCCGCCGTGCGGTCGGTGATCGCCGCCTCGATCTTGCGCGGGTCAATCAGAAATGTCTCACGGTCCGTGTCCGCGAACACCGGCATGGCATAGTGAAGCAGGACAACATTGACCGTCGCGACAAATGTGTAGGGCGCCACGATCACCTCGTCGCCCGGCCCAATGCCCAGCGCGCCCAGCGACGCGTAGAGCGCGCTGGTGCCGCTGGAGGTGGCCACGCAATACTTCGCGCCGTTGAGCTTCGCATATTCCTGCTCGAACCGCGCCACTGACGCGCCGCGATACCATCGGCCGCTGTGCACGACCTCGGCGACGGCCTTTTCGTCGGCGTCGGTCACAATCGGCCACGACTTCGGCCCGCCCTTCAGACGCACCGGCTTGCCGCCCAACAACACAGGTTTATCTGAACCGCCCGCCGCGTGGGACTTGGCTCGCGTCAAAGCGACGCCCGCCGCGGTTGCGGCCATGAGGAACTTCCGGCGATCCATGCGCGCTTTCATGCAGACTCCTTCCTCAAAGCTTCTCGCCGCCCACCTGGGCGATCCACTGGCGGGTCCACTCCACGGATTCGAATCCCAAGTCCATCGTCGTGTTGCCGAGGAAGATGATGCCTTCGATCTTCCCCTGGCGCAGCCAGCGCAGACCGGTTTCGGACTGGAGCTTCATCAGTTCGACGGGCAGGCCCTGCTTGGCGCGATAATCCGCCACGTAGCAGCCGAGCATCTTCTGGCACTTTGGCGCGGAGGCTTCCGCGCGCTTCAGGTTGGCTTCGAGATTGGCCAAGTCCTTGGGGCTGCTCCAGAGCGTGACGACGTCTATCAACTCCAAGTAGTCGCTCAAAGGCAGGTCCATTTGAGAGACATAATAGGTCGCAAAGATCTTGGAGTCCTTGCGGATCGCCAGGAGCCGGCGGCGGAATCGGGCCAGCTCGTCCACGCTCCACTTGGCCCGCTGGCCGTCTTTGCTGCCGGTGAAGAAATCGTCGAGCATCACCCCTACGAAGTTCGGCGTCGTCTTCGGCAGCGCCAAGACTTCCTCGGTCTCTTCGGGGGAACTGAATCCGCCCGACCCCACCACCGACCACACGACCCGTTTCAACGGCCGCAGCGCGACGGTGTATTGCGCGAACGGCGGCTGGAGCCTCCCGTAAGGCGCCTCCTTGGCGCTCGACTGCACCATGATGATGTTGGGCACGCCGAGATAAAACGCCCCCTCCGCCGGCGTCATCACCGACCGGCGGCCGATATTCGGGAAGTCGCTGTTCGCCGCGCAACAGAAAATCCACAGGCGGTCGCGGACGGTGCCCTCTGGCGGGACGAGGAACTGTGCGGCCGCTTTGCCTGCGGCAGCCAGCGCGCCCACGCTTGCCATGCCGCACAATGCCGCCCGACGTGTCATTTTCGTTGAATCGTTCATGCTCAGACCCTCTTCACGCCGATTGCGTCAGCGTCGCCGCATTGGTGCGCGAACCCCAATGCGCCGACCGGGCAAGCCCCTTGGCGAGAACGGCAAGACCTTCCCATCACAAACGGCTCCGGCGTTCTGCAATCCGTTCGTTTCATCGGGTCAGCATCCTGGTCACAGAGGCCCGATCAACGCCCGTGACTTTCATCGCGCTCACAGTGTAGTCGCCGCCCCTTTCGCCGGCAATCTATATTCTGCGCGCCACCCGGATCGCGTGCTGGCTTTTCGAGACGCGGACGCGGAACCGAGGTTGCAACGGACAACCCGCCGTGCTTGAAT
>JAOACV010000266.1 GCA_026417675.1 Verrucomicrobiia bacterium | reverse complement strand
GCCTCGCGGTCGTGCAGGACGATCTCTTCGCCGTGAGGCTCCGTGCGTTGGGTGGTGGCGTATCGTGGTTCGCTCATGGTTCATTCATCCTCGGTTGAACGTCTGCCTTGTAACCGGCCCGCGTCGCAAACGCCAGCCCGGTTTGCGCCAACAGACCGGCCGCGAACAGGCCTGCGGCGAAAAAATACGGCGCGCGCAAGCCCAACGCATGTCCCACAAAACCCGCCGCCAACGGCCCCATGAACAAACCCGCGCCGAGCACGGCCTCGTTCCACCCCACGCCGGCGGCGCGTCCCGCAAACGCCTCCAGCGTGTAGAACGTGCTCGTCAGGTAGCCGACACCCGACACGAACCCCATCGCGACGAACCCGGCGAAGAACCATCCCGCGTGCGTCCCCACCGCCACCATCAGCGCGCCCGCGCCGCCGGCCGCGCTGATCAACAGCAGCGGCCAGAGCCGATGTTGCCACGCCGTCGTGCTCCACATGACAACAAACGCGACAATCGCCGCCGCCCGCGAAGTCGCAATCAAATGACCATGCACCGCCGGCGAAATCTCCAGCCGCGTCGCCAGTTGTGGAAACATGGCGGACACCGCGCCCATGCCCAGAAGCGCCGTCAGGTTGGCCAGCCAAGCCAGCCGCAGAAAATACAGCGCCGTTGGCCGTCCCACCCCCGATGGTGCCTCGTCCGCGCCGGCCGCCGTCATCTGGTGCGGCACAAGCAACAGCAGCGGCGCGACGACCAGCGCGCCGCCGTAAACGAAGAACGGCAACGCCTTGTCCAGACTGTAGAGCACACCGCCCGTGCTGGAGCCGATGAACAAACCGAGGTTCCAGCAAACCGAGAAGGCGCTGAGGACGCCGACCAGCCCCTTGCCGCTGCGCCCCTCGCAAAGCCAGGCGATCACCGCCGGCCAGAACATTGCCGCGCCCGCGCCCACCATCGCGCTCAACGCCAGCAGGATGCCAAAGCGTGTCTCGTAGCTGCACGCTAAAATCAGCGCCCCCGTCGCCATCAACCCCGCCACCATCAGACGTCGCCGGCCAAAACGGTCCGCAATTCTACCCGTCACCGGCACGGCCACCGTATAGACGATAAAAAAGACCGCGCCGAGCCAGCCCAGCTCAGCCGCGGACGCCTCGCGCTCCGCCGCACGGCGTGTGACGGCAAAGAACGTTGTCGCCATCACCGCGCCGTCCATCAACACCGCCAGCAAGTATCCGATATGTTCGCGCCGCACCATCGTGTCGCGATGGTGCAGCAGCCGCGCGCGAGCGTCAACCCCGGGCCGCGGCATCGGCGCGGGCCGACCAAGGCGGAGTGCGTTCTCCGAACGCGCTTGCCGCTCTGGCGCGGGAGCCAGATCCCGTTCGGAGAACACGATCCACCCGTGCGCAGGATCGCCGCACATAGGCACAAAGCACCTGCGCGATTATCGGTTGCTTGCGTGATTCGCGCGCGTTTATCTCACCGGCGGGAAATTTGCCGGCATCCACGCCGCCAGCTTCGCAATCTCCTCGAGGGCGCCCTGTGAAACCGGGATGCCCCACATCTGGAAAAAGGGGCCGAGGTTCTTGCCCACGACCTTCGAGAAACGCACCATCCATTGGTCGCGCTCCTCCTCATCGGTCTTCGGCAGTTCGTCCTTCGGCGCGGCGCGATACTCGGCAAAGACCTTTTTGAAAGCATCCCATCCAAACGCGTCTTGCAACTGCACATACATCGCCAGCGCCAAAAACGGGTCTTTCTTCCATTGCTCGAAACTCTTGCCGCTCGCGGCGTGCTTCTCGTAAAACTTGGCGACCTTCTCTAAGCTCACACGCCCTTTCGCGGGCGGCACGCCGCAGAGTTTGTCGAAGACATACAGCGTGAAAAGATTGCATGTCACCTCGGTCGCACCCTCGAACGTCCAGTAGGGACTCTGATGGTTATGGCCCAGTTCGTGAAAGATGCCCCAGTTGCCTTGGAGCAGCGCCTGCCGGCTCGTGAAATTCTTTGGTTGGTCCATCCACGCCATGATCGGATAACCAGCGTGCATGTAGCCGGCGCTGATTTGCTGGTCGCAAACAATGCGCTCCGGCCGTCGGCGCTCGGCGATTGTGCCGGCCAGTTCGTCCTGCAGTTCCACGATCTGGTTCCATGTCTTCATCAACGCTTCCGGATCCTCAAGCTTGCGCACGAACTCCGACGGCACAGTCACGATGACGCGCGCACACGCCAGCTCGGCCCACGGCGCGGGCGCCTCGCGCAACCGCAGCCAGTCCGTCGCCGGGGTTTTTCCCAGCACGTAGTAGGGCGCGGCGATGGCGCCGTGGATCTCGACGGCGACGTCGCCGAGGTCGCTCTTGTCCGGCGTTTCGATGTAGATCAGCCCGCCGAACATGCTCGCGACGCGGGTCAACACCTTGTCAAGGCGCACGCGCATCGAGATTTCGGGAAACCGCCGCCATTCGTCGAGGTCCCACAGGCTGTCGCTGTGCGCGCCGATGCGGACCCAGAGACCTTTTGCCGCGGCGGCATCGGGCACTTGCACGGTGACGACTTCGCCGGGCGGCGCGTAGAGACCTGTCGAGTGCCAGCCGGGCGCTTGCGTGTCCACGACCAGCTTGCGCTGAATCCGTGGCGCATCGGCGGGCACGCCGCCGGGGAAGATGCGCGCGGACGGGTGCGCCTTTACCTGCTCCGGCGGCAGAAGCTTCGCCGTCATGGTCTGAAACGTCGCTGCGAGCCGCGCGCCAAGATCGCTCTTCTTGATCGGCGTCTTGGGCGTCGGCATCACCTGCGTCTTGTCGCTCCGCGCAAGTTCGCTCAGCTTTGGCGAAAGAAGCTTGTCATCCGGCGGCAACGCCCGCGCCGCGGCGGTGATCGTTGCGGACGCTTGACCCATGTCGTCGGCGCTGAGCGCGACGCGTCCGGCCATTTGCGCCATCGCTGCATCCAACGCCCGGCCCGCGTGCAACATTGGGGCTGGCGTTACACCGGCGGCAAAACCGCGCGGGCCGGTTCGCTCCAATGTCGCGCCACCCCACGCCATGCCCATCGGAGCCAGCAGCCGATTGCCCGCAAAGTCGCTCCGCAAATCCTTTGCAGGGTTCAGTTGCGCCCAACCCCAGCCGCAGCAACCGGTGACCAAACCGCCGCCGCCTTGCACGAACCTCGTCAGCGGCTCAATATCCTTTTCGGAGAAACTGTGCGCGTCGGCCACGAGCACCTGGATGGCGCTGAGGCGGCGCATGTCCGCGTCGGCGGCCTTGAACCCGTTCTGCTCGAAAAACTCCGTCAGGTCCCCGTGGCGATAGATGCCCACACGCAACTTGGCCGCTGCCGACGGTCGTCCGCCGGCGGCCCAACGTGCCGCATTGGCCATGAACCGACCGGTGTCGCCAACAGCGAGCGGCTGTTTGCCGAAGTAACCGTTGTGGCTGAATGCCACGACGCGACCTCTCCCAAACCGCGCGGCGCCAACCACCACACCGCGCGCGTTGCGGCCCGAACGGCCGGCGACGACCGGAAACGCCGCGTCGCCGAACACGACGAGGTTCCCCGGCACGCCCGGCGCGGCAATCTCGCGCACGCCGTCAAGCAACTGCGCGAGTTCTTGGCGAACCGTGTCCGGTTGCGCGGACGCGGCAACCGCGCCGGCTGTCAGAAAAACGGCGAGAACCGCTTGCATAAGAGTCGGCAACACTGCACGACCGCTCTGCCTGGGTCAACCTTTGTCATGCTCTGGAGGCGACGCTGATGAACAGATCATGCGAGCCGGACGCAGTGGAACGCGTTCGGAAGGACGCGAGCCAAGGACGGCGCCGGCGTGTTCGGATACAAATAGTTTGACCGCGCCACCAACGTTCCCAAAGATGCAAGGATCCATGGACACCGCACACTTGATTGAACCGAATCCGCTATGGATCGCGCCCTTTGTGGCGCTGCTGTTGTGCATTGCGCTGATGCCGTTTATCGCGCCACATTGGTGGCACCGCCGCTACCCGTGGGTCGCCGTCGCGCTGGGCGCGCTGACGGTTGGCTATTATGTCTTCGGCCTGCGCCACGGCGGGCGGATGCTCCACTCCTTCCACGAATACGTCAGCTTCATCTGTCTCATCGGATCGCTCTTTGTCGTCAGCGGCGGCATCCATATCAACGTCCGCGGCGGGTCCACGCCCGTGGTCAACGTTCTCTACCTGCTCTTCGGCGCGCTCATCGCCAACCTGCTCGGCACCACCGGCGCCTCGATGCTGTTGATCCGGCCGTTCCTGCGCACCAACAAATACCGGCTCACGACCTACCACGTCGTTTTCTTCATCTTCGTCGTCAGCAACGTGGGCGGCTGCCTGACGCCGCTGGGCGACCCGCCGCTGTTTCTCGGCTACCTGCGCGGCGTGCCGTTTCTGTGGGTGGCGCGGGCTTGTTGGCCGATGTGGGCGTTCGTCGTTGGCATGCTGCTGGCAATTTTCTGGGTGATTGCCCACCGCAACTTCCTGCGCGCCCCGGCGGCGATCCGCCACAAGGAAACCGGGCGCGAAGAATGGCGTTTCCAAGGCCTGCACAACGTCTTCTTCCTCATCCTGATTCTCACCGCGGTCTTCATCCAGCGCCCGCCGTTTGTCCGCGAGGCGTTGATGGTGGTCGCGGCGCTTGGTTCGTATTTCACGACGGCCAAGCCGGTCCACGAGGCCAACGACTTTAACTTCGCGCCGCTGAAGGAGGTCGCGTTTCTCTTCCTCGGCATCTTCGCGACGATGGTGCCGGCCCTGGACTGGCTCCAGCTCAACGCCGGCAAACTCGGTATCGCCACCACCGGGCACAACATCGCCAACGTCAATACGCCCGGTTATCGCCGTCAGGAAGTGGAAGTGGCCACC
>JAOACV010000265.1 GCA_026417675.1 Verrucomicrobiia bacterium | reverse complement strand
TCCGAGGTCTGCGCCGGGTTGTGGTAGAACATCAGATGGCGGCCGTTGCGGTCGGGGCGCTGGGCGTGGCCCCAGCCGAAGCCGGCGTTGACGCAGGTGTTGCGCTCGAAGCGGATGTTGCGCGTGACGGAGTCGGGGCCGCGGTTCCAATACTCGAACGAATACTCGGAGTTCCAGATGACGTTGTCGCGGTAGGTGATGTTGATCTGCTGGTTGGTGCCGCTGCCCTGGTTGGTGAGCGCGGCGTCGTAGATCTCCCAGAGCCGGCAGCCTTCGACGAGGCAGCCGCGCGCGCTCGACCAGAACTCGATGCCGTTGCCGAACCGAACGGGCCGGCCGCCGGGATGCGTGAACTGGTGGCCGCCGCCGATCCAGGAGATGTCGCAGTCGCGGATCACGATGCCGCGCGTGGAGCCGCCGCCGAAGCCGTGCGCCGCGCCGCAGCTCACGGCGAGGCTTTCGTAAACGACGTGGCTCTTGCCGCTTTGGTCCACGATGTGGCGGCGCAGGGCCAGTTCGATGCTCTTGTGCAACTCGGCGGGGTTCTTCTCGGAATAGAGCTTCACCTGCCAGGTGGCGCCGTCATACCAGTAGTCGCCCTGCCGCTTAAGGTCGGCGGGCTTCCATTTCTTCACGCCGACCGATTTGCCGTGGTCGAAGATGATGTTGCCGACATCCACAGACAGCGCCTCGGCTTCGTTGCACCGGAGTCGTTTCCAAGAGACGGGCTGGAAGCCGAACGTTGCGCCCGCGGGTAGCGCGCCGCCGAGATAGCCCGTGATGCGGCCGTCACTGGCCGTTCGTGTCGCTTTGAAGCGCGCCGTGCAGTCGGTCCACTCCGCGCCGATGTCAAATCCGCCCGCGCCCTTGCGACCGTAACTCCTCCACGGCGGCGCCTGGTTCATCAGACCAACATGGCGCAGGGAAAACGGCTTCGTGGATCGCGCGCGAAAGGCGAACTCGTAGTAGTGGCCTTCGATGATCAGCAATCCACTGGCGTAAAGCTGAATGTGATTCGGCGCCGTGCCGCTGGCGGCACACTCGATTTGCAGGGAGGGTTTCGTCGTCGCCTTGACGTTCGCGCCGGACTCGGTGTGGACCGACCAGCGCAATGACGCGAGATCGTCGCGCGATTCGAGTTCGGTAAACGCGGTCTTTCCGGTGGACCAGATGTGGCCGCCTTCGTGCTGCCAGTCGCGGGAGTCGTTGCGACTGACGGAGCCGAGCAACAACGGCCTCGCGCCTTTGCCATACGCGCCGTAGGTGATCGGCGCGCCTTCCTCGCCGCTCTGCGGGACGAGTTGGCCGCGCCAGATGTCGCCGCGTTTGAAGAGCACTTTGTCTCCGGGCCGCAGTTCGGCCGCATTAACCTTCTCCAGGCTGCGCCACGGCGAGTGAGGCGACAGGCCGTCGTTGGCGTCGTCCCCCGACGCGGCGGCGACGTGGAAAGTCCGGCCGGTTTGCGCCGCCGTTTCACAGATCATCGGGACGCACATCATGGCCCATACCGCCAGGCCTGCGGCTTTGATTTTCATGTCAGGCGCATTTTCTACTGGATTGAGGTCGTGCCGGCAAACCACAATGCCGCTCGCGTCGCCGCGAACCGAAAGGAAATGGATTGGCTATGAAAACAGGCATATGGGTTGTTGTGGCCCTGCTCGCCGGGCTGGCGCTTGGCGGCTGGGCGCCGCGCTCGGACCTGCGCGAGGCGCGCGACCGCATCAAGGAGTTGGAAAAGAAACTCAACCGGCAGGAGGCGAGCGCGGGCAAGATGCAGCAGGTGAAGGCGATGTTGCGCGTCAAGGACGACGAAGTCCGTGCCGCCTCGCTGCGGCGCGAGCGCAAGCCGCCGCCCGCGAAGTGGCCGCCGCCACGCCGCGAGCAGGCCCCGGACGACGCCAACGCGCCGACGCGCCCCGCCGACACCAACGCGCCGCCCCGCCTAGGCCGCGACATCGCCGAGGCGGCGGAGCTTTGGAGCGCGCGCGTGGAGATGTCCCGCAACAGTTTCATCGGCAACCTCGGCCTCAATCCGCAGCAGGTCGCGCTCTTCGACGGCCTGACGGCGGTCATGAACGCGCAACTGGAGGAGCGCATCGCCAAATGGGCCGAGACGCTGAAACAGAAAGAGGAGATGACCAACGAGGACGGCATCCGCATGATGACCGAACTCGGCAACGTCCTGGTCAAGACCTACGACGAGATGGATCAGGCGCTGCCGCCGGATTGGCGCGAGAGGGCCGGCAGCGGATTTGACCTGGTCAACTTCATTGACCCCGCCGTGGCGATGCCGTTGACGGAAGTGGAGGGCAAAATCCAACAACGGCAACGGCGCGATCGGCGCATCGGCTTCCCGTGAACCGCACGCTCCGCAACACTTGGGTCATCACCCTGCACGAACTGGCGGACTCCATCCGCAGCCGGCGCGCAATCGTGCTGTTGATCCTCTACACCCTCAACGCGATTGTGGCGACGCTGTTGTTTGTGAGGGTGCTGCACGAACTGGAGAACCAGCTTGAAAAAGCCGCCGGCGTGACGAAATCCGAGACGGTCGGCGGCACCACCTCCGCACTCTGGAAGAACCGCGGCTTCCGCGAAATGCTCTCGCACCTGGTCGGCAACCGCGAGACGGCCGAGAAGCTGCTGGAGACGCCGCCGCTGCCGTTGTTCTACGGCTGGCTGTCGTTCTTTTACACGCCCCTGCTGGTAATGCTCATGTCCGCCTCGCGCATCTCGGAGGAGATCTGGAGCGGCTCGGTGCGGTTCGCGATGTTCCGCACCTCGCGCCTGTCGTGGTGTGTCGGCAAATACGCCGGCCAGGCGCTGCAACTGCTGGTGGCGCTGCTGCTCAGCGGGCTGGCGGCATGGATCACCGGCTGGCTGCGCATGGCGTTCTTCGACCCCGGCGCGAACGCCGCAGCCATCATGGTCTTCTCGCTCAAAGCGTGGGTCTATGGCCTCGCGTTCCTCGGTCTCGCGATGGGCGTTTCGCAAACCATCGCCAGCCCCCACCTGGCCACCGCTGTCGGCGTCATCGCGATGGTGGTCTGCGCCGTGATCAGCATGTTCGCGGACTGGATCACGCGGCACGGGCAGCGACACCTACAGCGTGGCGGACCTGTTCGTGCCCGGCGGCCACAAAATGGACCTCTGGCTGCCCGACGCCGCGCACGTCGCTCCGGCGACGGTATTCCTGCTGGCGCTCGGCGCGGCCTACCTGCTCGCCGGCTACGCGCGTTTCTCCCGGAGGAACCTGTGAACGCCGCGCTCGAACTTCGGGGTGTCGTCAAGACCTACGGCCGCTGCCGCGCGCTCGACGGACTCGATCTGTCCGTGCCGCGCGGCTCGATCTTCGGGCTGGTCGGCAGCAACGGCGCGGGCAAGACCACCGCGCTGGCCGTCAGCGTCGGCCTGCTGCAAAGCGACGCGGGCAGCGTGAGCCTGCTTGGCGAAGGACCGTTCGATCCGCTGCGGCACGCCGGCCGCGTAACGCTGCTGCCGCAAGACTCTCGCCTGCCACTCCATGCGCGCGTCGAGGAGTTGCTTTGGTTTTACGGCCGACTCCAGGGACTGAAAGATGGTGCGCTGCGCCGGTCCGTTGACGAAGTGCTCGAATGGGTTCACCTGCGCGACCGGCGGCGCTCGCCGGTGCGCACGCTCTCGCACGGCATGATGCGGCGGCTGACCATCGCGCAGGCGTTCCTAGGCCGGCCCGAACTGGTCCTGCTCGACGAGCCGATGAGCGGGCTGGACCCCCGCGAGGCCGCGCGCATCCGCGCCATCCTGCACCACCATCGTGGCGCGCAGACGGTCGTCATCAGCTCGCACGACCTGCGGGAGCTGGAATCGCTCTGCGACACGGCGGCGTTCATTGAAAACGGCCGGCTGGTCCGGCAGGACAGCATGGACAACCTCACGCGCCGCGGCGAGCGCGTCACGTTCACATTGGAACTCGACGGCCGGAATTTGCCGCTGGACGAACTGAAATCCGCGCTGCCGGGCGCGGCGTGGGAGACCGCGCGCGATGGCGCGGAGTTGACCGCCCGCTTCGAGAACGATCGGTTGCGCGCGTCGGAGGTCAACGCCCGCGTCTGCGAAATCCTCCTGCGCCACCGCATCGGCATCCTTGAAATCCGCCGCGGCTCCAACCTCGAAGGTGAATATCTGGCTGCCACCGCAAATATGATCCGCGACGGCGGCTCAAGGGCGTGAAGCTTCGAGATAGTCGCAGAGCGTGCGGACGTTCTGGATGAAAGCGCTCGTCTCAATGCGGTCGCCAAACTCCCAATCGCGATGCTTGATGTGGCCCTTGGTGATCCAGCGGCCCTGTTCGTCGAGGGCGGCGATGACGGCGCGAACGCGCGGCTCCAGTGATTTGGCTGATGCCGGCTTCTTCGTCTTGGACCGGCGTTTCTTGAGGAACGCCTCGCGGCCTTCGTTTTGCAGCCGCTCATAAAAGGCGATGGTCTTCTTCACGCCGTAGTCGCCGCTCCAGGAATAATGGTTTTGGCGTTCTTCGCTGATGTCTTCCAGCCGGTAGTAAATCTTCCCGTTGCGGTCGCCGAAGATCTGTTTGTTGGTATGCAGTTCGTAGTAGCGCGCCCACTTGTTTGGCCCGATGGCGCTGCGTTGAAACCACGCGATAGCAGCCGGCAGCGGCTTGAGGAATTTCTCGTCGCCGGTCTCGATGTAGAGGTCCATCAGGACCTGCATTGCGCCGACGCTTTCGTTGCCGGTGATGGCGGGCGGCTCGAACGCACGCGCCCACGCCGGCTCCATCTGCATGTTGTATTGCTGCGCCCAAGCGGGCTGCGGCTCGGGCATCTGGGCAAGGATGAGGAACTCGCCGCCCTTTTTCGCCGCAGCGAGATACTCCGG
>JAOACV010000264.1 GCA_026417675.1 Verrucomicrobiia bacterium | reverse complement strand
GTCCGCATACCGCGCCCTGACCTGCAAAGCCGGCGGGCCGACGCTTTACGACCTGTGTGATCCGTTGCTGCTCTCGCCAGACGGCGGCGGCGATTCGCATCTGCGGCAGTTCTACAAGACCGCGCTGGCCAATGCGGCGCTGCGGCCGTTGCTGGGGCGCGCCGGGCTGCCGCAGTTGCGCGACGAGCATCGCTTTCACGCGCTGCGCCGCGCGCTGACGGCCGCGCGCGACGATGCGCAGCCGGACTGGCGGGCCATTGGCACTCCGCTGGCCGGCCTCCTCGACGAGTTCCCACAACAACACCCGCGCCCGCCCGCCGCGCCCGCCCCATCGGGTTCGGTGTCTGTTTCCCGCATGGATAGGATCATCCGCGCCTGTGGCGCGCACCTGATCGGATCGTTCGGCGCCAACGATTTCATTCCGGCCTACGCGGCGTTCAACCTGGTCGGCGATCCGGATTTCCGCGGGCGCGACCTGATCACGGCGCTGGCGGGCCTCAACGCGCGCTCCTACAAGAACGCGACGCTGTTGTTCAATCTCGCGCGCGTGTTCCTGCTGGCCAATCCGCACGCGGCGGGCGTGATGAATCCGCCATGGAGCGGGCTGGCGGAGATGATGTGGTCGCCCGTGCAAATCCGACATCGCTCGGCCTACTACGACGCGTTTTTTGCCGAGGCGCTGATGGATTATCTCGACACCGGCCTGGCCTCGGCTGACGAGACGGCGGCCGCGCGGCGCGCCATTGACCGCATGGTTCACTTCTGCCTGAAGACCAGCCGCGAGCATGTGCGCGCGCCGGAGAGCGGCCGGCCCTTTGACGTGATCACGGCGCTGGTGCCGCCGCCGCACTCGCGGATGAGCAAGTTTTTCTGGCAACTGAAGAGCGATCTCGGCTTCGGGGTTTATGTGCCGGACTGCGACACGACGGCGTGCTCGTTCTCCGCCGCGACGAAGTTCGGCTCGCAGGACGACGCGTTGAAGCAACCGCTGCCGGATTTCTACGCGGAGTATCAAACCGGCCACGGGAACCATAAGAACCCGGCGACGGTGGCGATCAACGACAACATCGCGTTCGACGGCGGCGTGGTGACGTGGATCGAGAACCTCGCGGGCGACCGGCCCTATGGCAACGATCTGGACCCGACGCTGAACCTCGACGTGCTGGAGGTTAGCTTCCTCAACCACGAGCGCTGGCAGATCGTCGAGAACCCGAAGCGGCTCGACATGCTGCGTCGCATCGTCCGTTTCCAAGACCGGCTGGCGGATACGGGCGCGTTCGCCAATCCGCGCTCGCACATCTACTACCTGCCGGAGCTTTACTGCGCCTATTTCGGCCGCTGCTACGAGGCGTTTCGCGCGCTGCCGCCGGCGAAACAGAAGGCGATTGATCCCGACGGCAGCTTCGAGCTGATCCGCCGGCAGGTGCTGGCCTACGTGCGGGACGATCTGCTCACGGTCGAGATCAACGTCTTCGACGCCGCCCTGGCACTACTCGCGCTGGCGAAGCTGGACGCGGACCCGGAATCGTTCGCGCCCGCGTTGGCGCGCATCAGCGCAAGTTTCCACGAGGGCAAGCGCCTGCTGTCGTTCCCGCCCGCGCCGTTGGCTTTTCCGCCGTTCAAAGCCTACGAGTGGAACAAGATGAAGACGCCGACGCGCATCCTGGTGGGCGGGCCGGAGGTCACGTCAGCGTTTGTGCTGTCGGCCTTGGCCGCCGCGCGGAAACGTTTGACCCGATGAAGGCAACCTCCATTGTGCCGACCAGACAAGGATTGGCGGTTTGCAGCCGCCGCTCCTCAAACAATGGGGTCACTCCCACCATTTCAACTGCATGGTTGCGTTTGGGAATTGCGGCGGTTTTGCTGGCCGCCCTTGTTCGCGCGGCGGCGGGCGCCGGGCCGTCCGAGTTCGCCATCAAAGATGGCGATACGGTGGTGTTTCTGGGCGACAGCATCACGGCGGCGCGGACCTACGGCAAGATCATCGAGAACTACACCCTGCTGCGCTTTCCCGACCGGCGCGTGAGTTTCTACAACGCAGGCAAAGGGGGCGACACGGCGCGCGGATGCTTGGAGCGGCTGGATCGCGACGTATTCCGTCGCGGCGCGACGCTGGTGACGGTGGCTGTGGGCATGAACGACATCGGCTGGGGCATGCTCGCCGACGCGGCGCACAAGCGCGAATACCTCGACGGTATCCGGGGCATCATCGAACGTTGCCAGCAGCGTGGCGTGCGGGTGTTCATCTGCTCGGCCGCGATCGGCCGTGAAGAAGACCCCGACCAAGGCGAGCGCGGCTTCCTGCAACGGATGTGCGACGAGGCGATGGCGATGGCGCGAACGATGGGCGCAGGCGCGATTGACGTGCAGCGCGAGATGCGCAAGGTGCTGCGCCGCGTCATCGAGGTCAACAAGCACGAGCCTCCGGACAAGAAAACGGCCCTGCACCTCCCTGATGGCGTTCATCTCACCGAGCTGGGCCAGCTCGCGATGGCCTTCGCCATTCTCAAGGGCCTCGGCGCGCCGGCGGATGTGCCGTGGGTCACAGTGGACGCGGCGGGACCGGCGTTGCTGGAGGCGAAGGGCTGCAAGGTCACCGGACTCAAGCGCGAGTCGGACACGCTGCAATTTGACCGGCTCGACGACGGGTTGCCGATCAACTTCGGTTTCCTCGCCGCGTTCAACTATCGGTTCGTGCCCATTCCCGACCAGTTGGGCCGCTACGGACTGACGGTGAAAAACCTGCCGCGCGGCCAATACGAGATCATCGCTGCCGGGCGACTGGTGGGTCGGTTCAATGAGCAACAGTTCGCCGCGGGGTTGAACATCTCCACCACGACGCCGGACCCGTGGCAGCCCGGCGGGCCTTGGGACGCACAGTGGACCGCGCTGGCGCCGCTCACCGAAGCGCGCGACCATCTGATGCTATCGCGGTTTTACGCCCACACCTTCATGGAGAAACATCCGCAGCTTGCTCGCATGGACGAACAAGTCGCGGCGATCAACGAGAAGCTCCAGACGTTACAGCGCGCCGTGGCCGCGCCCGTGCCGTATCGTTTCGTCATTCGGCCGGCGAAACAGTGAAGGGTCTGCCGAGGCTGTGAACGAAATCTTCGACAAACTTGACGCGGAGTTCGCCGCGCGTTTTGGCGGCAGGCCGGCCGTCCATGTGCGCGCGCCGGGGCGGGTGAACCTCATCGGCGAGCACACCGACTACAATGACGGCTTCGTCTTTCCGATGGCGATTGACCGCGCCTGCCACACCGCCGCGCGCCGGCGCGACGACGGGCGCGTGCGCATCCACACCATGAACCTCGGCCTGACCGGCGAAGTGCCGCTTGACGATCTGGACGTGCGGCCGGGCCGGGAGGAGTTGTGGCTGAACTTCCTGCGGGCCACCGCGCACGAACTGCGCGAGGCCAAGTGGCCCGTGTCGGGCGCCGACATTGCGGTGTTCACAACGGTGCCCATCGGCGGCGGCGTGAGCAGTTCATCGGCCTACGCGGTGGCGCTCTGCCTGACGCTGCTGGCAGTGGCGGGCGAGACGGAACCCGATCGCATCGAGCTGGCGCGCCTGCTCCAGCGCACCGAGAACCGCGCGACGGGCCTGCGCGGCGGCATCATGGACCAGTTCACCGCGTTGCTGAACCGGGCCGACCATGCGCTGCTGCTGGACTGCCGCGACCTGACGTTCCAGCACGTGCCGATGGCGCTGGACGGTTACCGCTTCATCGTCACGCATTGCGGCCTGCCGCGGACGCTGGCGCGCTCGAAATACAACGAGCGCCGCGCCGAGTGCGACGAGGCAGCCGCGGCGCTGGGCGTGAGGGCGTTGCGCGACGCCAGCCACGACCAACTGCGGGCTGCCGAGAAGCAAATGCCGGCGAACGTCTTCCGCAGGGCGCGGCACGTGATCACGGAGATCGCACGCACGCGGGAGGCGGCGCGAGTTTTCCAGCGCGGCGACATGGCGTCTTTTGGGCGTTTGATGAACGAGAGCCACGAGAGTCTGCGGCACGACTACGAAGCGTCGTGCCGTGAACTGGACGCGCTGGTGGAGGCGGCGCGCGCGGTGCCGGGCGTGCTCGGCAGCCGGTTGACTGGCGCGGGCTGGGGCGGATGCACGGTGACGCTGATTCGCAGCAGCGCCGACGGCGACTACGAGCGGGCGGTGCCGGCGCGCTACGCGCGCGAAACAGGTCTGCGGCCCGTCATCATCACGACCGGTGCGGCCCGGGGCGCGGAGGTGTGGACGCTTTGATGACGCCCGCGCTGCCCGGGCGTGAGGTAGCGCAAGGAATTTTTCGCACATTCGGTTGGTGTGTGATGTGCGTCACTGCTTTTCCTGCTTTTCCCCTCCCCCATGGGGGAGGGGAAAATTTTTCCGCTCAGGCGGCCAGTTCGGTTTGGTTTTCCATTTCTCGCAGCCGGCTCATGTCCAGGTAGCGGCGGCTGCCCCAACGGGTGCCCGCCACGTGTCGCAACCGCGCGCAGGCCAGCATCAACGCGCTGCGGCCGTCGGGGAAACAACCCGCCACTCGCGAGCGGCGCCGGATCTCCCGGATCAGCCGCTCCAACGGGTTGTTGGTCCGCAAGTGCAGATGGTGTTCGCTCGGGAACGCGAAGAACCGCAGCGTTTCCTGGAAGCCTTCCTCCACCACCTTCGCGGCCCGCTCCAGTTTGAGGGCCCGCAGCTTGCCCACCACGGCCACCGCCTTTTGCTGCGCGGCTTCTTCATTCTCCTGGGCATGGATGGCCTTCAGCATCGCGGCCACCTCTCGCATCCGGCCTCTCGGGGTGACGCTGAACACGTTGCGGTAGAAGTGCACCACGCAGCGCTGCCAGCGCGCTTGCGGATAGATCTCCGCGATGGCTTGCACCAAGCCCAGGCA
>JAOACV010000263.1 GCA_026417675.1 Verrucomicrobiia bacterium | reverse complement strand
ATCAATCCGCTCCACCCCGGCGGTTGTCTGAGGTTTGAACGCCTGCGCCAGAATCTTCGTGTATTCGCCGCGCCCGGCAAACCACGGCAGGACGAACCAATCGCGGGCGCGCGTGCAGGCCACGTAGAGCAGGCGGCGCTCTTCCGCCTCCTCGCGCAGCCGCTCCTGTTCGCGGGCCGCATCAAAACCGGACGTCCTTAGCCCCCTGAGGCGCGCTTCCGGATGGCGCGTCGCTGGCTCCGGCAACAGCAGGTCGCGTCCGTTGCGTCTCTCGCGCACCATGTTGCCGAGAACGACGACGCCCCACTCCAAGCCTTTGGCCTTGTGAATCGTCAGGATGGAAACCGCGTTCCCCTGGTGCTCCTCGACTGTCGGCGACTGGCCTTCCTCGGCCCGTTCGATGGAGATGTCACGCAAGTGACGGGCTAGGCCGCGCAGGCTCATGCCTTGGACACTCTGCACGGCGCGCGCGGTGTCCACCAACTTGTAGAGGTTGGCCACGCGCTGTTCGCCCTGCGGCCGCAGTAAAAAGCGTTCGGGAATCTTCAGCCGTTCGTAGCAACGCTCCAGGAACGCCGCGTAGCTGTAGCAGTTACGCTCGGCGTGAAGTTCGCGCAGCAGGGCGAAAGCGGTGGAGATGGTCGAGAGATCGCCTGTGCACTCTCCTGCGGCGGCGCCCGCGTCTGCCAGGTAATCGAGCGGACGGCTGTCGCGTCGGACCCAAAGGAAGAGATCGTCGTCGCTGACGCCGAAGAGCGGCGAGCGCAACACGCTGACCAGTTCCTTCTTGTCGGCGGGATTATCCAGCGCCAGCAACAACGCGCAGACGGCGCGGACTTCGGGACGCTGATAGTAGTTCTTGCCGCCAGAGACCAGGAACGGGATGTCGTGCTCCTCGAAGACGCGCTCGTAGGTGTCGAGCGCGTCGTAGCTGCGCAGCAGGACCGCGAAATCCGACCACTGTGGCGCGCGGCGCTGAAGCTTGCCGGCGGCGTCACGAAAAGTCACCTCGCGGTCGGCGTTGCCGCGCATGTGCAAGAGCAACTGCGCCACCGCTCGCGCCTCCACGCGGCGGAGCGCGTCCGTCTGAGGCTTGTCGCCCAGCGCGGCCAGTTCGTCGGGCGTCGGTTCGAGCAGCAACACGGCCGGCGTCTCCGTCCTGCGCTGCGGATGCGGCTGGAGCGCGACATAACCCGGCTGGTAAGCGACGCCGGGCTTGGGCGGCTGGATCAATTGCGTAAACACGTCATTGATCCAGCCAATGAGGGACGAGGCCGCGCGGAAGCTGGTGCTGACATTTTCAATGCTTCCCTGGCCCGCCAGCACCGCCTTGGCGGCATGGTAGATTTCGATGTCCGCGCCACGGAAGCGATAAATGCTCTGTTTCGGGTCGCCGACGACGAAAAGTTTGCCCGGCGCGAGCTTCACGTTCTGCCAATCCCTCGCCTTCGGTTCCTCTTCGGCGAGGTAGAACACGATCTCCACTTGGATCGGATCGGTATCCTGAAACTCGTCCACCAGCAACCGTTCGAACCGGCGCTGGAACAAGCCGCGCACGGCCAGGTTGTCGCGCAAGAGGTCGCGCGTCTTCAGCAACAGGTCCTCGAAGTCGAGCACGCCCCGGCGATGCTTCTCCCGCTCGTAGGCATCGCCGAAGCCGCGCAGCCATAGCAGCAAGTCGCGCAGAAAGGCGTTCCCGGCCTCGAGGCAGAGCGCCCACAAACGCGCCATTTGTTCGCGGCCGTCGGCAAGAATGTTTTTGCTGGACCAGTTCTTCTCGGTGCCGATCCTGTTGAAGTTGCCGCTCTCCGGCGGTCCCTGCACAACGCGCAACAAGACGTGCTCCTGCTCTAAGGGCGATAGCACCGACCAGACGGGCGCGAGCGTGATCAGCGGCAGGATGCGTTCCATCATCCCGTCTTTCTCCGGGTCTTTGCACGACGGCACCAGCTTGACCAACTGCTCCACAATCGCTCCAGCCGCGCTCAGGATGTCGGCGACCGGCCGGCACGGCGGCAGATTCTCCCAGCACAACCGTCCGCGCTGCGCTAGCAGTTCCTGCGCCAGCTTGCGCAACTCTGACGGTTCGATGTCCAGATACAAGGCGCGCGTTAGCAGATCGCTTTCGTCCGGCTTGGCCTCGGCCATTTGCCGCTCGAACCAGTCCTGCCAGACCTCATCCTGAAGCAGCTCCGCCTGCATCGCGTCGACGACCTGAAACGCCGGGTCCACGCCCGCCTCGACGGGCCGTTCGTGAAGCATCGTGGCGCAGAAGCTGTGGATGGTGCTGCATTGCGCCAACTCCAAATCCTGCAGCACGTTCTGCGGGAACCTTTCCTTCTCCAACTGTTCGCGCAGCCGCATCTTCAACTCGCCCGCAGCCTTCTCCGTAAAGGTGATGGCGGCGATGCGGCTCAGACGTTGGCCTGCGCGCACGAGGTTGAGGATGCGCTGGACCATGAGGGTTGTCTTGCCGGTGCCCGCGGCGGCCTCGACGAGCATGTTGCGGTCGAGCGAGGATTCAATCCTGGCTCGCGCGTCGTCGTCGGGGAGCTTGGATGCAGGCTTATTCACCTTTCGCGTCCTTTGCCGGCGGCTCATCCGCCGCCGTCGCGTTGCGGTAGTCCGCGATCGTCTCATCGTCTTGGCGCATTTCCCAGAGCGCCTCGACAGCGGCTTTGGTGAACGCGGTGCCGGCGGCGTCGGTGCCGTCGGGGGTGATGAAAAACTTGCCGGCGAGGATGCTGCGCACGAGACAGCCGAGTATTTCGCGCAGGCGCGGTTCCGCGGCAGCAAGCTCCTCTCGAACCCAGCCGCGTTTCTGAAACCCGCCGCGCCGCGTGGCGAAATAATAAGCCCCGGCCCCGCAAGATTTGCCGGTGAGCTGCTCGGTCGCCAGCATATAAACCGGAATTTGCAACGCGCGGGCGCGGCAGAAACTGGCGTTCCGCGTTGTGTTCGGTCTGCCGGTCTTGTAGTCGAGGACAAACACTTCATCCTGCGGCCCCATGTCCACGCGGTCAATCTGGCCGGCCACCAACAATGTCATTCCCCCGTCCGCTTCAATCCGCGCCGGCGGCGGATCGGCGGACAGGCCAAACGCCCACTCCACCGCCACGGGGATGAAACCTTTCGCGGCGTGGCCGTATTCGTGGCGCAGCCAGCGCAGCAGGTCGGCGGAGGTTTTCGCCTGCTTCACGCGCCACATGAGCGGGTAGCCGGTTTTGCCGCGCGCCGCGAACTCCGCGAAGACCTTCTCCGCCTCGTCGCTCAGGACGAACTCGTTCTCCACCGCGCGCGACGGATCAATCGGCAGCAGATTGCCCATCTGGAACCGCTCGATGACGTTGCTCAGCAGCCGGTGGTAAAGCTCGCCGAAATCCAGCGCGCTGATGGTTTCCAAGTCGTCGGGTTCCTCCAGTTCCTCCACGCCGAGCACCTCGCTGAGGAAGAAGCTGAACGGGCTGCGCGCGTAGTTCTCCAGCCGCGAGATGGACCAGCGACGCTTGGCCGGATCGAACAGATCGCGCAACAGGTCCAGAGATTCCTGACGTTGCAGGCAGCCGTCGTAGCGGCTGAACCTGCCCCCGCCGCCCCAGCGCGTTTGTTCGAGCATCAGGCCCGGCGCAAGCGTGGGCAACATGGCATCGAGCAGGGGTGTGCCGCCCGCCAGTTCACGACAATGCGGCGTGGCGAGCAGCCTGTGGTCATACTCGTGCGCGTCGAGCAGTTCGCCCTCCGACGGCACCATGGGCACCAACGGCACGATCCGCGCGCGTTTCTCCAGTTCGGTGAAATTGGCCGCGCCCAGTGTTTCCAACAGCAACACCGACGGCACACGCGGCTTACCGGCGGCGGGTTCCAGACGCGGGAAGGTGATGACCAGGCGTTCGATTGCGGCGTCGCAAGCGAGCCGGAACAGCATTCGCTCCTCGTCACGCCCGCGCGCGAGCTTCTCCCCCAACCGGGGCAGGGCGTCCTCGGCGGGGCAGAGATCGTTGAGGACGCGGCGCTCGTCATCGAGCAGGATCGGATCTTCGCGCAACTGACGGGGCCAGGTTTTCTCAACCAAGCCCGGCACGATTACCATCGGCCAACTGACCCCGCGCGCGCTCATGATGTCGCCAACGAACGGCCCGGCCTCTTGAAACGCGCCTTCGGGCGCCGCCGCCGATTCGAAAGCCCTGCGAACATACGCCGCAAAATCCTCGCGCCGGATGGTCTCTTGGAATTCCTCCAGGGCGTCCAGCTCGCGCAGTTGCGACACACACGCCTCGAGGTTCTCCGAGGGCGGCAACAACGCGCGGGCCGCGGCGGCCGTGGATGTCGTGAGTTCCGACCACCGCCCCTGCGGCGGAATCCTGCCCACGACCGTCAGCAGCGTTTCGATGAAGGCCGACAGCGCGCGCGCCACCGCCAGACGCCGCGTTGCCGTCGCGGCCTTCGTCTCGTCATGGACGGTCTGATCCATCTGGAAGCGATGGAGGCACGCCCGTAACCGGTCGCGCCACGCGCCGGCCCCGCTGACGACCCCCGCCTCCGAGCTCAACGCATCCCACTCGGCCGCAGCGGCACTCGTGGGCGGCAACAGCAAGGCAAACTCAATCACTTTCGAGCGGCGAAAGTCTTCTTCGGCGAGTTCGAGCAGCAATAGGATCAACCGCTGTTCGACCAACTCCAGCGCCGGCCGGCCCATCGCCAAATGCTGCGGCCAGCCGCGCGCGCGACAAAGGTCTTGCAGCAATGGCCCGTAAGGCTGGTCGCTGCGAGCCAGCACCGCCCCATCGCGCAACGGGTGATGCGCGCTGCGGGCGAAGGCAAGGCTCTCGCGCAGGATTTCGCGGCACTCGCGGGCTTCGCCGGGTGCTGAAATCAGAATGGGTGATGGGCGATGG
>JAOACV010000262.1 GCA_026417675.1 Verrucomicrobiia bacterium | reverse complement strand
GCGGCGAAGTAGGCGTCCATCGTCTTGTGATAGTCGAGATGGTCCTGCGTGAGGTTGGTGAAAACCGCGACGTCGAAGTCAATGCCAAGCACGCGCTTCTGGTCAAGCGCGTGGCTGCTGACTTCCATCACCACCGCGTCGGTGTTGTGGCGCAGCATCTGGGCCATCATCTCGTGCAGTTCGACGGCCTCGGGCGTCGTGCGCGCGGCGGGGATGATGCGTTCGCCAATCTGATAATGCACCGTGCCGATCAATCCGGTCTTCATGCCGGCTTCTTCGAGGATGCGCTTGACCATGAAGGCGGTGGTGGTTTTGCCATTGGTGCCGGTGATGCCGATGACCTTCATCTTCCGGAACGGATGGCCGTAATACTGCGCCGCCAGCCGGGCGAGCGCGGCGCGCGTGTCGGGCACGCGCACGATCGTGGCGCGACCCGCGGCGGGCAGAGGGGGCTCGACGACCACGACGCCCGCGCCGCGTTGGACGGCCTGCTCGACGAAGCGATGGCCGTCGGTTTTCTGTCCGGCCAGCGCGACAAAGACACTATCGGGCGTCACGCGGCGCGAATCGTAGTAGAGGCCGTGCACATCGCGGTCGAGGGTCCCCACGATCTGCGCATCGGCGAGGGGTTCGAGCAGTTTTCTCAGTTGCATGGCTTTACTTCCGGTCAGTGAGCGTTGGCTCGGGCAAGTTTCGGTGTGTTCTCTTCGCCGGGACGGTCGGGTCGGATGCCCATGTATTTGGCGACCCTCTCCGCCACGGCGCGAAAAACCGGCGCGGCCAGCCGTCCGGCGTAGTATTCGCCGCCGGGGTCATTGGGATTGTCCATGGCAATCAGGATGCAAAGCTCCGGGCGTCGCGCGGGCAGGAAACCGCAGAAGGTGATGTAGTATTTCTGGACGTGCCGGCGCAGCATCGGGTCCACCTTGCGGGCGGTGCCCGTCTTGCCCGCGACGTCGTAGCCCGGCACCGCCGCCAATGTGCCGGTGCCTCCGGCGCTGGTCACGCCGACGAGCGCCTCGGTCATGAGTGCCGCGGCTTCGGGACGCAGCACTTGGCNCACTTCTTTGACCGGATAGGATCGCTGGACCTTTCCCTCGCCGTTTGTGATTGCAGTGACGATGCGCGGTTGCATGAGCCGGCCGCCGTTGGCGATGGCGCACATGGCGGTGATCATTTGCAAGGGGGTCACCGCGACCTCGTAACCGATGGGCACATGCACGACGCTGATACCCGACCAGTTCTGGAGCGAATGAACCCAGCCCGGCGCCTCACCCGTCAACGTCACGCCGGTGCGGCTGCCGAAACCGAATTCGGTCATGTATCGGTGGAGCCGTTGTGCGCCGAGCCGCAACGCGACTTTGGCGACGCCCACATTGCTGGACTTCGCCGTGATCTCGCGCACGGCGAGGTTGCCGTAACGATGATGATCGTGCAGGGCGACGCCGTAATAGACAAAGGGCGTCTGGCAGGGGAACACCTCGTCCAGCGTCACGACCCGCTCGTTGAGCGCGGCGGAGAGCGCAACGATTTTGAAAACCGATCCCGGCTCGTGCATGTCACCGATGCAGCGATTGCGAAACCGGCTGGAGGCGTCTTTTTCCGTCTGGTCCGGCAACAGTTTGCCCGGCGCGTTGGCATCGAAGTTCGGCAGCGAAGCCATCGCGAGAATGTCGCCTGTCTCCGGCCTCATCACGATGCCCACGGCGCCGTCCACACGGCGTTCCCTATAAGCTTTCTCCAATTCCTCTTCGAGAACGATCTGGATGACCTGATCCAAGGTCAGATGCACGTTGAGGCCGTCCTGGGGAGGCACGTAGGTCTGTTCGTAAAGCCACAGAGCTTCGCCTAGGCCGTTGATGGGCACCAAGCGGTAGCCTTTGAAACCCCGCAGCACGCCGTCAAAGTAGCTTTCAATGCCGCTGACGCCCGTGTGCTCGCGGTTGACATAGCCCAACACGTGGGCCGCCACGGTTTTGCCGGGATAGGCGCGCAAGAACTCGTCCTGTCTGTCCACGTAAATGGCATAGGTCTTGGCTTGCTGAACGCGGTTGCGCTGACGCCTCGACCAGCCCGCCTTGGCTGAGTCGAACTTGAGGCTGGCGACGGCGTTGGTCACGCGCGCGACGGTTTCCTCGTCCAGCAACCGCGCGATGGGTGCGTATTGCGTCCGCCGGTGGAACTTTTCCCAGATCAACCGCTCCTCCACGCCGAGCGCGTTGGCCGTCGTGCGCACGATCGCTGTGGTGACGGCCGGCGGCAGATCGGGATGACTTAACAAATAGGTGTCGGCGACCAGGGTTTTCTTCGGCAGACTCGTGGCCAGCAGCACGCCGCGCGCGTCATAAACATCGCCGCGCCGCGCCTCGATGGCGACGCGGACCGTGCCGTGGGTCCTGGCGGTTTCCCAGAGTTCCTCGTGCCGAAGAATCTGCCATTCGTGCAGCCGATGGCCGATCGGGGCGAACCCGGCAAGCAGCACCGTTGCCACCAACGCCATTTGCCAGCGGTGTCGTTCGTAGATCATGACTGCCCCGAGATTCGCGCGATAAGGTCAGGGGACCGTGGCTCCGCCCGGCCGTGTCGTCGCAACGTCGAGTCGCGCCGCGCCGGTGAGCGAATTGACGCGGTGAATCTGTTGTTCCGAAGGCTGCTGCAAACCCAGACGCATCTCGATGTTCTTGGGGATCAGCGAGGTGGGCGATTCAAGTTCGGAGATTTGCCGGGTGAGCGTCTGGGTTGCGTCTTGCAGCTTCTGAAGCTGCCTGCGGCGTTGCGCGTTATCCGCCGCCAGTTGCGCGTTCTCGCGATGCCGCTGCACACACATGCCGGCGGCCAGACCCACCAGCGCGAAGAAAACGATCAGTTTGACCATCGTGCCCAGCCGCATCACGCCGCTGTCTCGACGCCGGTTGTTTCTCATCCAAGGTGCCATCGTGAATCATTCCTCCAGTTTCTCCGCCGCGCGCAAACGGGCAGAACGCGCGCGGGGATTGAGCGCCACCTCTTCCGGGGTCGGGCGCCACGGTTTGCGTTGCAGTAGCCGGACGCGGCGTTTCTGACCGCAGCGGCATTCGGGAAACTCCGGCGGACACACACAGTCCGCCGACATCTGTCGCAAAAAGTTCTTCACACAGCGATCGCTGACGGACTCGAAAGCGATGACGGCGATCCTGCCGCCGGGCCGGCAGACGTCCACCGCCGCCGCCAGGCCGCGTTTCAGTTGTTCGATTTCGTCGTTGACGTAAACACGCAACGCCTGAAAGACCAGCGTCGCGGGATGCATGCTGCGCCCGCCACGGCCTTTGATCTTCACTACCAGATCAGCCAACTGCCGGGTGCGCGTGATCGGCTGCCGCGATCGCTCGCGCACAATCGCCTCGGCGATCTCCCGCGCACGAGGCTCGTCGCCGTAGCGCCGGAAGATGCGCGCCAGGTCTTCCGCGCTTTCCTGCGCGAGCACATCCGCCGCCGTTCGGGGAAGCCGGCCATCCATGCGCATGTCCAACGGGGCGTCGTGCAAGAAAGAGAAGCCGCGGTCAGGGCTGTCTATTTGGGAGGCGGATATACCGAGGTCAAGCAGCACGCCGTCCGCGGCTCTAATTCCAAAGTTGTTCATCACCGTTCTCATCTCTGCGAAATTCGCCTGCGCCAAACTTACGCGGTCGCCGAACCGCGCCAGGCGTTCACGGGCCTGAAGTCCGGCGAGGCCGCCGTGGGCGCCCTCGAGGCCGCCGAAGCCTCGAGCAAGCTCGCCCTCGAGGCCACGCAGACCGGCTACCGCGTCGGCGTGCGCGTCAACCTCGACGCCAATCAACCGGCCATTCGGGCTGCTCCGCTCCAAGAGCGCCTCGGCATGTCCGCCGCCGCCAACCGTGCCGTCCAGCCAAGTCTTGCCCGGAGACGGCTGCAACACCTCGATCACCTTGTCCAGCATCACCGGGATATGGAAACACGAGGCGGTCATTTCTCACGCGACACCTCCGTCAGTCGCCCCAGCCGGTTCGGGACAGGCGCGCGACCTCCCAGCAACGGCCCATGCTCGCGCAGCGGACTTGGCCGGGAGGCAACAGCGGCGGCTGGGCAGCGCCCCGACGCAACCGCACAGCCCGGTCGCGCGCGGCAAGCTGGCTGACCAGCAACCAGTTGCGGATCAAAAAAAGCGTTCTCATGATTTCGGCGCACCTTGAAAGAGGCGGTTCACCGTCGCCGCCCAGCGGGCCTTCAACCGCGCGCTCCATTTCTCCGATTCGTGGGCAGCGCCCTCCGACGATGTTGCCGCGTCATCGTCGAAGATATCTGCCCGGTGCCCAACGCGCCGGAATCTTGCGCCAGCATCGTTGGTGAGAGGGGATGGCGGGTTTATCGCCGTCCTGTTCTTGTGTGGCTTGGGGCCAAACTGTGGGAAACAAGGGCCGCTGGGCAACACGAACCGCCGGCCTTGGTTCATCAACAGTTGGACGCTGTGGTTGACCTTCAGGAACTTCATCATCGTCGTGCTGTGCATGGTTTGCCTCCTGCGACTTCGCGCTCGTAGATGGTTCGCCAGTTCATATGCCAATCTTCGACAACATCGCCTTGCCCTGATCGCCCATTAGAGCCGCGACGGACTCTCGGTGCTGTTTCGCTTCCCACACTTCGAACAGCGACAGTTCGCTGCCTGTTTTGATCACCACCGACCTGCTGGCGGTGGCACCTGCGTGTTCGACCTCTTGGGGTGTGAGCGTGATTCGCGCTTGTTTGTCAATCTGGACCTTGCGTGCCGCGTGACTCATGAGGGACGTGAAGTTCCTCCTCTCTGCAAGGTCTTGGATCTTCTCCAGACTGATCGCGTGGAGATGGTCGTATTGGTCTGGCGTCAGCGCCACCAAGTAGCCACCGGGTCTGCGAATGAGAATGAGATCGGTTCCACCACCCGGCGGACGGTAGTC
>JAOACV010000261.1 GCA_026417675.1 Verrucomicrobiia bacterium | reverse complement strand
CCCTCCGCTTTCGCTTCGGCGACGAACTGCGGATACATCACGCGGAATTCATGCCCCTCGCCCTCGATGGCGGCCTTGAGATTGTCCGCCGTGCTTTTGACGCCGTTCATCACGCGCAGGTGGGCGTGGGCGTGGATCGTCTCGGCCTCCGCCGCCGCGCGGAACAGTTTGGCGATCTGTTTGTAGCCTTCCACGTCGGCCTTTTTCGCAAACGCGAGATACTTGCGGTTCGCCTGGCTTTCGCCCGCGAACGCCTCCTTCAGGTTGTCTGCCGTTGCCATGGTTGTTTCCTTTTTATGGTCGTTGGTTTGGAGACAGGAACTACGATGCTAGCCGTCGGCGGGCGCGACACAACAGAAAAGCCGCGGCCGCCAGCCGGCATGTCCAACGGTCGTCAGCAATCGCCGCGCCTAGTGTTTGCCCGGGGCCAAGGGGACGCCGCGCCGCTCGTAGGTGGCGTAGGCTTCCATGGCGATCATCCTCGGGTCGTCGAGCGCCAGCGGTTTGCCTTCGAGCGGGTTCATCAAACACCAGTTGAACATCTCGCGCAGGGTGGCGACGCGACCGAGTTGCTTTTGGAATTTCGGGTAGGTCTCCGGGTGCGTGTTGGCGGCGTTGGGATGGCACTGGGCGCAGGCGACGCCCTTGGTGCCCAGCTTGGGGCTGGTCCAGAGTTCGCGGCCTTTCTTGACAACCGACATGAACTCGTTTTGCCAGCGCGCGAGGTCTTTCTTGGTGAACTCGTCGGCGCGGATCCAGAGGCTGGCCGCGCTTCCCACGAGGGCGATGGCCGCCGCGGCGATTAGGATGTGTTTTCTAGTCATGGGTTGCTCCTGTTGGATGGTGGCTCGGCGTTTAGTAGTGGTTCTGGGGCGGAATCCGCTTGGCCGGGTTCTGATAAACGCGGTCTTCCGGCTGTCGCGTGGCCGGGTTGTAGGCCACCACGCGGTTGGTGTTGTTGTAGAGGTTGTATTCCACGACGACGCGGCCGCTTTCCATGTCCACGAACTGCCAGCCGGTGGCGTCGCGCTCGAAGAACGGGTCGGCCCGGTTCATCGGCACAGTGAGCTTGGGCATGGCGTGTTTGGCATGGGCGTAGCTTTGCGGATATGGCCAGGGCCATGCGGTGGCCATCACCGATTGGAAGGTGATGTTGCCGATCTGGTTGTATTGGATCTGGTGGACGTGGCCGTAGATGACGGTGACTTTCTCGAACGGTTGCAGGAGGGCCTGCACCTGCTCAGCGTCGTCGGTCCAAAAGTTCCAACCCTTGTAGAGCTTCTGGATGGGCGAGTGGGAGAAGACCACGACCGGGGTGGTCTTGCTGACGTTTTCGAGGTCCTTGCGAAGCCACTCGCGCTGTTTCTCGCCCACCATGAAGGGTGAACCGTTCGGGTTGTCGAGGCCCGCCATCTCGATCATGCGGTGCATGGGCGTGGGCCACTTCTTGTGGGTCCATTCGTCCGTGGTCAGGATGCTGTTGAGCACCACGAAATGGACGCCTTTGTGGTCAAAGCTGTAGTAGTGCGGCCCGAACAGCTTCGACCAGTATTCGCCCAGGTCGAGGTAATAGTCGTGTTCGCCGAGCACGCAGTGGGTTTTGTATTTCAGGCGCGAGAGCATCTCGGCGCCGTGGTCCAGCTCCTCCTTCGTGCCGAGCTGTGCCAGGTCGCCGCCGAAGATCACGAAGTCGGGCTTGGGCGTGAGCAGGTTGGCCTCGGCCACGGCGCGGATCAGGCCGCGGTCCCAGTTGCGCACGAACTCGCTGCCCTGGACGTGCTGGATGTGGGAATCGGAGATGTGGGCGAACGTGAACCGCTGGCTCGGATCGGCGAATGCCATCTCGACAACAGTCAGTGGGAATGCGCTGGCGGCGGTGGCCGCGCCGGCGCGTTTGATGAAGTCACGACGGGTGATGGGATGGTCTTTCATGTTCGTTCCTCACTTTGAAGCTTTCTGCAAATGGGCGAATTCCGGACTCGTGAGCGCCTCCATGAACGCTACAAGGTCGTCTATTTGTTGTTCGGTCAGGCGCAGCGGGCGGATGCCGCCGCTGAGGAAGTCGTTCACCGGATCGCCTTCCTTGGTGACGCCGCCGTTGTTGTAGTGGACCACGACGTCGCGCAGCGTTTGGAGGCTGCCGTCATGCATGTAGGGCGCGGTCACGGCCACGTTGCGGAGCGTGGGCGTCTTGAACGCCCCGATGTCGTCAAATCGCTTTGTCACCACCAGCCGGCCGAGTTCCGAGGTCCGCTTGTCGGTGAGCACCTTCACATCCACCTCCGAGGCCGTGGCTTTCGCCCTGATGAACTCGCTGACCAGCGCGGGCGCCTCGTGCTGGATTGCGTTAAAGCCGACGCCGATGTTGTGGAACCGGTTGTCGGTGAACAGCGCCTGCGTCTGCTCAATGACGTGGCACGACACGCACCGGCCTTCGTTGAGGAAGACCTGGAAACCACGCTTCTGCGCCGGCGTGAGCGCATTTTCTTCGCCCTTGAAGTAATAGCGGTCGAACGGCGAGTTGCCGGCGACGATCGTGCGCTCAAACGCCGCGATGGCCTTCGTCACCTCCGCCATCGTGATCTCCTTGCCGCTCTTGCCGAACACCTGCTGGAACGCGCGGGCGTAATCCGGGTCTTCACGGACGATCTTCAAAATCGACTCGTGGTCCTTCAGGCCGTGTTCCACCGGATTGACGAACGGATGCAGCGCCTGGTCCTCAAGGCTCGGCGACCGGCCATCCCAGAACTGCGTCTCGAAATACGCCGCGTTGATCACCGTCGGCGCGTTGCGGGTGCCCGTCAGTTTGCGGATGCCTTCGGACGTCTTGAGCGGACTGTCCGTGAACGCCTTCGCCGGGTCGTGGCATTTAGAACAACTCACCTCCCCGGTGGAACTAAACCGCTTGTCCTCGAACAACTTCTTGCCGAGCGCGATCTTCTCCGGCGTTTGCGGATTTCCGGCCACCGTGGGCACAGGCGGCAATCCCAGCGGCGGCCGTTTTGCCGCTTTCTGCGCAGCGCACAAGTCCGCCGCGGCAAACAACAGGCTTGCGGCGGCAAACCATCCCATCGGTTTTGTATTCATCGTTTCTTCTCCTTTCGTCGGCAGCGGCGGCAAACGCCGCGCAATTGCATGCGACAATCCCGCACCTCGAACCCGAAGACCGACATGTCGGGCAACCTGGTCATTGTAATCGAGGGGTCGGCGATGTCCACGACCTCGCCGCACTCCAAACAAACCAGGTGATGATGCGGTTCGAGCCGGGCGTCATAGCGAACCACGTCCCCCGGATGACACGCTTTCGTGATGACCCCCAACATCACCAGACTCTCCAGCGAGCGATACACCGTCGCGCGAGAGATGCGCGCCCGGCGCACTTGCGATGAAGCATACACCTGATCCGCGGTGGGGTGGCAGTGCATGTCCAGCACGGCCTCCACGACGATGCGCCGCTGGTCGGTCATGGGAATGCCCGCCTCGCGGCACCGCCGCTCGAACTCCGCGATCCGGCGCCTCTTCGTCTCCGCGTTGATGGGGGCGAGAATACGTTTCACGACAATGGCTTCGATTACGGTTGAGATTTTGTCTCAACTAATCCAGCCCGTGTCAACAGAAAATATTGCGCCACGCACGGAAGCTGACAGGCACGAACGAACTGTTGACGCAGCCGCGTCCATCGGCGCAATATGCGGACGCCCGGTTTCAAAACAAGCAGCCGATACTCTGGAGTCGCCATGAAGACCTCACATGTCCGTTTCGCAAAGCTCTCCACCACGCGGCGTAATTTCCTCAAGACAGCCGTTGTGTTCTGCCCGTTGGGGTTCCGCAGTGCCGCGCTCGCCGCCGAGCCGCTGCAGCCAATCGTCATCCGCGGCCATCACCTTTTCGACATGCTCGACGCGCTGGGCACCGGCAAGTCCAGCCACAAAACGCTCGGCCCTGTGGCACAAAAGATCCGGGCCAACCCCAAGGTGCCGATCAAGGTGGTTGTGGGGGTGGACGACATCTGCGCGCCGTGCGAATGGTGGGACCGCGCGAAGGGGATTTGCACGAGGAACCTGAAGACCTATCCCCAGGACAACGAGAACTCGATGACTTCCGACAAGAACGCCATCCGTGTGCTGGGCATGAAACCCGGCGACACCATGAGCGCGGCCGACCTCTATCGCCTGATCAAGAGCAAGGTCACGAAGAAGGTCTTTGCTGAAGAGGTCTGTGTCGCCTGCCGGCTGGTGAACAAATGCAAGGAAACCTACGAAGCCCGCATCGAAGCCGCGGTCAAGGCGCTCGCGGAACCGCATTCCTGACATGAACACACAGATGAAAGTCGCCGCCGTGCAGATGAAGTTCCGGCGGACGATTCGGGAGAATGTCGCGTTCATCGAGCACCAGACCGCCGAGTTCGCGCGGAAGGGCGGCGACGCCATCCTGTTTCCTGAAACTGCGGTTACGGGCTACAACATCAACTTCCACGAACTCGATCCCAAGGCGGTCGAGGCGGGACTGCAAGCCGTTGCCGGCGCCGCGCACGAGCATCGCTGCAACGTGCTCGTCGGTTCGCCGACGCGCGCCCACGGACGGTGGCTCAACTCGCTGCTCGTGTTCGACCGGCGCGGACGCGAGGTGTTCCGCTATCACAAGATTCAACTCACGCCTCGCGATGCAGCGTTTTTCGCGCCGGGCAACGCGCTGGCGTTTTTCCGGCTCGACGGTGTGCCATGCACCGCGATCATCTGCCACGAGCGGCGCTACCCCGAACTGGTCCGCCTGCCGGTGATGATGGGCGCGCAAATCCTGTTTCATCCGTAACTGCGGTCGTTACTACGTTAGAACCGCTCATAAATGTAACAACGAACCCTGACCTGACCACAGGAGTCACTTTCTGCGAGTACCCATAATCAGGTGCAACATATACGGGCACACAAATTTTGGGA
>JAOACV010000260.1 GCA_026417675.1 Verrucomicrobiia bacterium | reverse complement strand
GTAGTCGCCCGTACCGGTGCCGTAGACCACCAGGCGTTCCTTCTTGGGGCCAATCCCCAGCCAGTCGCCGTTGACCAGCGAGGCCCGGCCGATCATGTCCATGTTGATCATCGCGACAATGTTGGAAAGCGGCACGGGCGGGTTCTTGCAAAACGCCGAGGAGCCGAGCACGCCCATCTCCTCGCCGCTGAAACAGGCGAAGAGCAGGTCGCGCCGGAGCGACCTGGCGCGGGTTGCGAAATGGCGCGCAAGCTCCAGCACGCCGCTGGTGCCGCTGGCGTTGTCGTCGGCGCCGGGATGAATGTCGTCGAGCCCCGGCGCGAGCGAGTTGTCGCCGCCGCGGCCGAGATGGTCGTAGTGCGCGCCGATGACGACAATCTGGTCGGTGCGGTCGCGCGCGCCGGCGCGGAGGGTTGCGAAGACATTGTGGCCCGTGGCGGTTTCCTTCTTGAGGTCCACGCGCATCTTGACCCGCACGCCGGTCAGCGCGAAGCCGCTCTGAGCATCGAGCTTGTCAAGCGACGCCTGCACGGACTTGAGGTCTTTGCCGGCTGCGGCGAAAAGTTTCCCGGCGAGCGCGCGGGAGAGTTGCGCCGCGATGATGCCGCTGTCGGCGAAGCTGCCGTCGCTCTTGCGCGGGATGGGCCGGTCCACAGGCAGCGAACTGGGGCCGGTGGTGACCAGCAACGCCTTCGCGCCGCGGTCGCGCGCGAGCATCGCCTTCATGCGCAGCGGGGCGAAATGGCGGAGCCGTTCCTTTTCCTTTTCCGGCGCGGCTTCGGGCTGAAAACGGAACACCAGCACGATCTTGTCCTTCACATCGAGGTGGGCAAACGAGTCGTAGCCTTCCGTGACGATGCCATAGCCGCCGAAGACAACCTCGCCTTCGGCCTCGCCGTTGCCAGAAAGCGCAAGCGGCACGAAGTCGTGGTCCACCACGCCGCTGGTTTTCTCCTTGCCGAGGCTGGCCTCAAAGAAATTGTTCGCGCCGAGGGCGATGCCAGACTGGAACTGGAACGGCTGCCGGGTCACGTCGCGCAGGCCGCTGGCGCGGAAACTTCTCTCGATGTATTCGGCCGCCTTGCGTTCGCCGGGCGAAGCGGTGGCCCGGCCTTCGAGTTCGGGCGAGGCGAGATAGGCGATGTCTTTGTAGAGGCGCTGGGGGCTGAAGAAACGGGCGGTGGATGGGTGAGGAATGAGGGCAGATGGGGGTTTGCTCCCGAACGTCCACGGTTCAATCCAGTCGGCGATGAAAAGCTGGGACTTGTCGGCGGCGCGATTGGAGGTCCACATCAGCCTGCGGCCGTCGGGCGAAAAGACCGGCAGGCCGTCGAAGCTGTCGTTGAAAGTCAGCCGCGTCAATTCGGTGCCGTCGGGACGAACGGCGTAAATCTCAAAGTTGTAACCGCCGGCCTTGTTGGAGCAGAACACAATCCACTTGCCGCCGGGATGGAAATACGGCGCCCAACTCATTGCGTCGAGGTGGGTGACCTGACGTTTGTCGCTGCCGTCGGGGCGGATCATCATGATCTCCGCCGTCTTTTCGTCCGGCGTGAAGTGGCGATAGACGATCCAGCGGCCGTCGGGCGAGAAGAACGGCCCGCCGTCGTAGCCGGGGTCATGCGTGACGCGCCGCTGGTTGTTGCCGTCGGCGTCCATCACATAGATTTCGCGGTCGCCGTCACGGCTGGAACAGAACACAATGCGCTTGCCCTCCGGCGAATAGCTGGCCTCGGCGTCATAGCCTTTGGCGTCGGTGAGCCGGCGCAGGTCGGTCCCGTCGGGTCTGCAGTCGAAAACGTCATACCACTCGTCGAAATCCCACTGGTAACGCCGCTTGGCGCCCTTCTTCTGAAACTCAATCTCCTCGCGCTGCTTCTTCAGCGCGTCAGGATCGAGGTGAGTGGACGCGAACAAAACGCGCTTGCCATCAGCCCGCCAATTGGCGCAGGTGGTCTTGCCGATGCCGGGGCTGACGCGCCGCAGGTCGCCGGAGCGAAGGTCCATCGTGAAAATTTGGTAGAAAGGATTCTCCGCGAGATTTGAGGACGAGGACGGCCAAGGCCGTGTGCTCTGAAAGACGATCTGTTTGCCGTCGGGCGAAAAATAGCCCTCACCACTGCGCAAGCCGTCGAACGTGAGTTGCTTGATGAAGGCCAAATGGCGCGCCTCGCGCTCCGCGTCGCCGCAGAACGCAGGCGAAATCAGAAGCAGGAACGCGCTGAGATAGAACAAGGCCCTACGATGCATGGCCAAACTTAGTAATCCGTCGGCAGGGCTTCGGCAAGTCGCCGAAGAGCGGCAATGGAGAAACAACAGCGGCGCACTCGGCGGTCGCGCCCTACCATCAACTACATCGTTTTGGCAGAGCTGTGCTGAGACGCGCGTTCGGGCTTGACCCACTGGGCGGGAACTTTAGAATGCGGCACATCTGGAGACCAAATCATGGCGGACTTGGCAGGACAATCATTCGCCGGGTGCGAGATCATCGCCAAGCTGGGGCAGGGCGGCTTCGGCGCGGTCTATAAAGCCCGGCAGGTTGACCTCGACCGCTTCGTCGCCATCAAGGTCCTCTCCCGCGAACTCAGCGAAGACCCCGAATACGTGGCCCGATTCAAACAGGAGGCCGCCGCCGCCGCCAAACTCTCCCATAGCGGCATCGTGCAAGTTTATGCCGCCGGCAGCGTGGAAGGCACCCACTACTTCATCATGGAGTTTGTGGACGGCGAGAGCGTCCAGCGGCGGATTGACCGCGAGGGCAAGATCGAGCCGCGGGAGGCGCTGGCCATTTGCATCTACGTTGCCGAGGCGCTGGAGTTTGCCTGGCAACGGGCCAAGCTGATCCATCGGGACGTGAAGCCCGATAACATCTTTTTGAGCGCGGACGCGCAGGTGAAACTGGGCGATCTGGGCCTGGCCAAGCAGGCGGGCGCATCCACGAACCTGACGCGATCGGGGATGATGATGGGGACGCCGAACTTCATCAGTCCGGAGCAGGCGCAGGCCAAGAAGGAGATAGATTTCCGTGCGGACATTTACAGCTTGGGCTGCACGCTCTACTACATGGTGACGGGGCGGATGCCGTATGAAGGGGCAGGGGATGCTTTGGCGATCATCCACAAGCACTGTTATGACCCGCGGGCTAAGAGCCTGTCGGACTTGGCCGCGAAAAAATTTCATAAGTCGCGTGTTTACAATGGGCGCACTTTTTCTGATCAAAAACAGACAGCTTGCAATCACGGGGCTTACGCCTAAGTCCGACAGGCTCCTAGCTCAACCAGTTCTCGTCGCGCGGCATTTGCATCGGCTGCAGGTGGAACCCCTGTTTGCCGCGGCGGGTTTTGCAAGCGCAGATGTTGCAAGGCCCCGACCCGACCTGCTATGCACGTTTGCAAGAAGGTCCTTATGGCAAACCAACTGACTCTTATCGTCATCGTTTCAGCGATCTGCGTGTGCGCCGCAGCCGACACGCAACACCCCACTGCCAACCCGCCGCGGACCGAAAAACCGAAGGTGCAGGGCTTCGCGCGCGAGCGCGTGAACGAGAAGATGGGACGCGGCACGGTGGCGATGCCGACGGCGGACGGGAAGGTATATGTCGGCTGGCGGTTGCTGGCGGACGATCCAAAGGATGTGGCGTTCCACGTCTATCGCAGCAGCGGCGGCAAGCCGGTGCGATTGAATCGGGCGCCGATCAGCAGGACGACGGACTTCGTGGACGAGGAACCGGCGGCGGGCGAGTCGGAGTATTTCGTGCGCATCGCGGGTGAATCGCATCCTCCGGAAACGATTTCTGCCGCGGAGGACAGCAAGGGGGCGCGGATCGTTCGCTCCACGGTCGGTTTCATCAGCCTCAAGTTGCAGGGCGATTACACGTTCCAGAAGGTCGCCATCGCGGACCTCGACGGGGACGGGCAATACGATTTCGTCATCAAGCAGCCGAACGTGAACGTGGATCCTTACAAGAACTATTGGAAGCGCAGTCCGGGCACTTACGCGCTGGAGGCGTATCGTCACGACGGAAAGTTTCTGTGGCGCCGCGACCTCGGCTGGGCCATTGAGCAGGGCGTGTGGTATTCGCCCTACGTGGTGTATGACTTCGACGGCGACGGCCGCGCGGAAGTGGCGGTGAAAGTTGGCGAGGGCGATCCACGCGACTCCGACGGCCGCGTGACAAGCGGGCCGGAGTGGGTGGCGATTCTGGACGGGCTGACGGGCAGGGAACGCGCGCGCGCCCCGTGGCCGTCGCGCGAGCGGTTTCCCGACTACAACTACTACTGCCGCAACCAGCTCGGCGTGGCGTATCTGGACGGCAAGACGCCGTGCCTGATCGTCGAGCGCGGCACCTACAACGTCATCAAGCTTGTCGCCTACGAGTTCCGCGGCGGCAAGCTGCGCGAGCTTTGGCGTTGGGAGGAACAGGAGGAGACCGGCAAGTATCGCGGCCAGGGCGCGCATTGTCTGCGGGCGGCCGATGTGGACGGCGACGGTCGCGACGAGGTGATCATCGGCTCGGCAGTCATTGACGACAACGGCGCGGGACTGTGGACGACAGGGCTGGGCCATCCCGACCACATGACCGTCGGCGATTTGGATCCGACCCGTCCGGGGTTGGAGATCGAGTATGGCATCGAGCCGCGCCAGCCGAAGAACGCCATCTGCATGGTGGACGCGAAGACCGGCCGGATTCTGTGGGGCCTCGACGAGCCGACCAAACACATTCACGCCTCCGGCCTCTGCGCCGACATAGACCCGACGCATCCCGGCGCGGAGTGCTACGCGGGCGAGCGGGATTTTCCTGAGAAGCGATGGTTGTTTAGCGCGCAGGGCAAACTGATCGCCAAGCAAGACCTCGGCGGGCTGGCCCCGCGCGCGGCGTATTGGGACGCCGGGTTGCAGCGCGCGTTGCTTGTGAAGGGGCGTCTGCGCAAATTCCGGGGCGC